>JBARWW010000119.1:0-1697 GCA_049647005.1 Acidaminobacteraceae bacterium
TGTTAAAACTATGCGTTTTTACAAAATTGACTTATTGGACTTTGTAACGGAGGCTACAGAAAAAGATCATTTTATTAATTGGATAGAAAAAACTGATATAGAAAGTAATATGTATCTTGATGGACAAGCCTATATTTTAAATAAATACTTTGCTAACTTGTAATTATATGTAGCTAGAGTTTTACTTTTGTTAACTAACTTATGCAAATGATGAGGTTTAATTATGGGTGATTTTGTAATTGTATCAGAAAAAATAAATAAATATTTTGAAAAAGAGTTAACAAACTGTGGACTAATTGTTATAAAAGTCAGAAAAAACAGAAAGTTATACACAGCTATTGAGTCACACCCGGACATAGCCCTATGTAGTGTAGGAAAAACAATTGTTGTTGAAGCTGATACATACAATTATTTGTCGGAGGAACTTATAAACTGTGCTTATAATGTGATTAAAACAGAATCTATAAAAAGTGGAGTGTACCCTGAATCTATAGGACTTAATTTAGCATATACAGGAAAGTTTGCAATTCATAATTTTAAATACACAGACAAAAAACTATATGAAGCACTAAAGAAAAAAGAAGATTCGCTTAAGTTTATAGATATAAAACAAGGATATTCCAAATGTTCCATACTTATAGTCGACAATAATTCGATTATAACATCCGATGAAGGAATATACGATTCAATAAAAGAAGTGATGAACTGCTTACTTATAAAAAAAGGCAATATCAAGCTTAGTACATTAGATTATGGATTTATAGGTGGTGCATCTGGACGATATAAAGATGAAATTTGGTTTTATGGAGATGTATCAGAACATCCTGATTATAAAAGGATAAAAACTTTTATTGAAGATAGGAATCTAAAAGTAAAATACTTTGAAGAGTTCGAACTAGAAGATATGGGATCACTTTTATTCTTTGAAAACACTTAAGTTTTTTAGTTGATCATTAACTTAAACCATTAAAATACTCTTAAAAGCTATTGTAAAATATTAAAGGTGTGCTATAATTTCTAGATTGCATAGATTTATGTGACAAAAAATGAAAATAGGTGATTATATGTTAGTAAAATTATTGATACTTGCTTTAGTAGGTGCTTTTATAGGATGGATGACAAATGTATTTGCGATTAAACTTATGTTTAGGCCGCTTGCACCATTTAAGATTCCTCTTACTCCATTTACATTGCAGGGTTTAATTCCAAAGAGAAAGGCAGAGATTGCAAAGAGTATAGGCGAGACAGTTGAAACAGAGCTTTTATCTATTGAGGATATAATAGATAAGCTTATAGAAGATACAGATAAGGGCGAGATCATAGAGATGATTCGTGCAAAGATTATGATCCTTATAGATGAGAAGATGCCACCAATGATCCCATCAATGTTTAAAGGTATGATAACTTCGTATGTAAACGATGCTATCACAAGCGAAGGTGAAGCTATGATAGTTGAATTAAGTGAAAAAATAATACATCATGCAACTCAAAAAGTTAGCGTAGCACTTATCGTAGAAGAAAAAATCAATGAATTCGATTTTGAAAACTTAGAAGAGATTATCATGAGTATTGCCAAAGCGGAACTTAAACATATAGAAATACTTGGTGGTTTTATTGGATTTGCAATTGGAACAGTACAAGGTCTACTTATACTATTTTTATAGATAATATTTATTGACAAAAAATATATATGGGTA
>JBARWW010000120.1:0-2408 GCA_049647005.1 Acidaminobacteraceae bacterium
ACATATAGAGGTAGGAACAAATAAACAGTATCTTATAGATGATTTTATAGCAAAGTTGTCAAAGTATAGCTTAGATTGAGTCGAGAAAATTCACAATCCAAAATGTGAAATTACACTTGTGTATTAAGAATGTTAGAATAATTCAAGCACCATCATTAAAACAACTTGATTTCACTTGAATATAGAAGAGAGCATCTACTGATAAGACTAGGAGGAACACAATGAATTTTTTAGAATTGGTCAATAAACGGGAAAGTACACGAAAATTTTCTGATGAAAAAGTAGATATAGATCTTGTTAAAAGGTGTGTTGAGGCTGCCAGGTTAGCGCCTTCAGCATGTAACTCTCAGCCTTGGACCTTTCATATAGTGAGTGATCCATATCGAAGACAAAAGATAGCGCAGGCGACTTTACAAAAGGGACTAGCTCTTAATAAGTTTGCTTTAGAGGCACCAGTATTGATTGTCATAAGTGTTTCCAAAGGAAATATGAGAAGCAAGCTAGGTCAGATGATTAGCGGACTTCCGTATTACTTAATTGACGTAGGGATCGCTGCGGAACACTTTTGCTTGCAAGGAACTGAAGAAGGCTTAGGGACTTGTATGATTGGGTGGTTTAAAGAAAATAAAATAAAGGAACATCTTAATATAAACCGTGATGAAAGAGTAGCATTAATTATTGCAGGTGGTTATCCTTCTAATGAAACTATAAGAAAGAAAGCAAGAAAATCACTAGAGGAAATTACAGTGTTTTATGATTAGATGTTATAATCGGTATAAATATTAATGAGATCACAAGAATTAAGCATAATACCAACGCTTAAGCATGATAGCAACTATTTAGGAGGTATTACAATGTTATTAGATTATATAGGTCTTAGAGGTGAGTAATACGACTTCTAAGGCCTTTTTATGTAAATAGAGAGATAACTATTCAACTACATGGCATATTTGATTTTCTATTATGGTCTAGGAGCAAATTCATCAAGGATATTAAATTATGCACTTGTAAACAATGGTAAAAAGATTAGCTAGAATCAAAAAGTCCATAAAACCACCGCGTAATACATTTGCTTAAAAGTTAAAACAACTCGCCTGTAAAACAATAACTTTCTAAGTATACATATGTTATTGTTTTTTCTTTAATTTTTTATCTAAATATATTCTGTAAGGAAATGCAAACAGTATTCCTATCGCTATTCCTATAGTCGCTGCAAACTTAGTATCACTAACAAGAGTTACCAAGTAAAATGTTGGCATAGATGCTATTAAAAATACAACTATAGGTTTTATTGTTGTTGATATGTTATAAATCCTCCACTTTTTTCAAAATATAATTTGTTATTTTTTTTATATCAATAGCCCCTGTGATATTCATGACTACAATATATATAATAAAGGCAGATACTATGGTTGAAACTAGTGATATGTTTGCTATAAAGGGTAAAACATATAGATAAATTCCCATAAATATAGATGCAATAAGTGGTTTTATTATATGTTTGAAATGGCTAACTTTTAAAACATTTTCAATTACTAAAGATTTAGAACTTCTATAGGTTGTTACACAATAGCCAACAAATGTTCCTATTATCGCTCCAAGTATATTAATCTCAGGTATTCGCATAAGAGTGTAGCTTATGATTATCTTGATAAATGCACCTATGAAAATATTTTTTACAGGTTTCATGAATAGTCCAAGACCTTGTAGTGTGGCTACTACTATTTGATTTACAGATATAACAATAAGCGTTATTGATGAAAATCTTAAAATCCATAATGCATTTTCTATATTTGGAAATATAGCTTGCATTATCTGACTAGAAAGTATGAAAAGTCCGATAGCTGCTGGTATCATAAGGTAGAATGTTATCTTTAATGCATCTGAAATAATATTTATTCGATTAGCATGATCACCTTTAGCTGTAGCATTTGAGATAGTAGGTATAATTGTTATAGAGACTGCGTAACTAATTGTAAGTGGAAAACTTATAAGTGTAGTTGCAGCGCCGAGATTACCAAATAATATTGTAGATTCTCTCTCCAAAATACCTGTGGCAAATAAACTATTCTTTACTAGTAGAGAATCTATGAGTGGCATTATACTTACAGCTAGAGCAGCAATTGAAACTGGTATTAAAGGTCTAAGCAAACGTCCTAGAATGCTCTTTGTTGATTCTATATATTCGTATGCCATAAATTCATCTTTATGAGTTGCAATATCAATTCTTATATAAAAGTAATAAATTATAAGCGAAATACATCCGAGTAGTGAACCTGCAGTTGTTCCAATAGTTCCACCGGCTGCGGCATACTCAACACCACGCCCAAGCAGTAAATTTGCAAGATAAAGGCCAATTACAAAGCGACCTAGTGCTTCTATAATTTGAGATACTGAATATGCAAGCA
>JBARWW010000121.1:0-1523 GCA_049647005.1 Acidaminobacteraceae bacterium
AAGCGAACATCGAGAACTGCGGGAACGTTAGGCAACAGAAATGGCTAAGAAATTGAGCCAAAGAGGTGTAAAAGATGAATTTGAATGACATAAAAAAAGAAATAATCGAAAAGCATCCTCAATTTAAAGAGTCAAAATTTAGAGAAAACATAAATGGGTGGTCTAATTATGTAGTGGTCGTAGATGATGAGTATATATTTAGAATTACTAGAGATGAATATAGTGCGAAAATGCTTGAAATAGAAAAAATGATTTTGCCTTTTTTCAGAGGAAAATTTGAAATTGAAATACCAAATTTTGAATACGTTTCAGATAAAAAATCTATATATAACTACGTTGGATATAAGTTGATAAAAGGAAAAGAACTTAGTAAAGAAATTCTAGAATCTTTAAGTAATGAAGAATATAAAACTATTGCAAAATCCGTAGCAGATTTCCTTAGTTCACTTCATTCTATAGATATTATTTCATCGAGAATCGACATGGAAAATATAAGTAATCGGAACAATGAGTGGGTTAGATTTAAAGATAATGTTTTAGAAAAATCTAATAAAGTATTAGATAAAAAAGAGAAAAGTTGGATATCAAATATATTTGATGAATTTAATAGAGAATTAAGTAAAGAAGATTTAAAAACTTCTTTTTTACATGGTGATTTTACTGATGATCATATATTGGTTAACAACAAAAATAACGTATCTGGAATTATTGATTTTGGTGATCTTTGTATTGGAGATACAGCATTTGATTTTGCTGGTATTTACAGTTCATATGGAAAAGAATTCATGGAGCTTGTAATATCAAATTATAAATGCGATGTTGATGCTAATTTTAGAAAAAGAATTGAACAGTTTTATATTAAACAAATTCCATTGCATGAATTGTTATGTGGAGTAGAATCAAGTAATAAAGGTCAAATTGAGAACGCGATTAAGAGGATCAGAGAAACAATGAAAAGTGATAATTAAACACGCCATTTCCATCGCCTAACACGACAGTGTCTCAACATTCGCATTGGTTTTCAGGTGAGATTTTGAGTTTTACAGATTTCTGTTGGTGGAAAAAAAGTGTTTATATAAGTAAGCGAACGATCGAGAACTGCGGGAACGTTATATGACATTATTATTGAAGGTAAGCGTGAGAAATAAAAAATCACATATACAAATGCCAAAAAGTATAATGAAAAATTTTGCCCATAAAAAGGATGGATATAAGGTATATTACTTAGACGTTAATGACATGTCCATAAAAATTGAGAAAATCAAAACATTAGGAACAGAATTAGGATACTATTCTGATGAAATTGAAGAATACTTATCGAATAATGCTGAACAAATCATTGGCAAGATATCTCGCGATTTAAAAGATTTTGCAAATCAAAAGAAAAATGAAATGACGATAACTCAAAAAGATGAGTTAAACATAAAAAAATTCTTAACATACAGTATTATCAGAAGTAAGCGTGTGATAGATATTGCAAATAGTACTAGTAAATTAGCAGATTTTATTGGTGGATATGAAAC
>JBARWW010000122.1:0-27422 GCA_049647005.1 Acidaminobacteraceae bacterium
GCTTTATAGCGTTATAGATTCAGGAGGAAAGTTAAAAAATGGATAGAGTAATGATAGATGGATACGTAGATTTAAGCCTTGATAAAGATGAATTTTTTCAAATGTATGGGCGTAGAAAAAGCGTGTCTATATTCACTTTAGGTTGTAAAGTAAATCAGTATGAAACTGAGGCTATGGCTGAGTTGTTTGAAAATGATGGTTATGAAGTTGTATCTAATGATCAGTATGCAAATGTATACGTTGTAAATACATGTACGGTAACAAATCTAGGTGATAAGAAATCTAGACAGTTTATTAGACGTGCAAAGAGGCTAAATGAAAGCGCGCTTGTAGCGGTTGTTGGTTGTTACTCTCAAGTTGCAAGTGAAGATGTTATGAAGATTGATGGTGTTAATCTTATAATCGGAACAAATGAGAGAAAAAAAATTGTAGAAATGCTTCAAAATATCACTGTTGATGACAAAATTTGCTGCGTTGGTGATATAATGAAAGTAAGAGAATTCGAAGAACTTCAAATTGAAAATATGAAAGATAAAACACGAGCATTTCTAAAAATTCAAGATGGGTGTAATCAGTATTGTTCATACTGCATTATTCCTTATGCTAGAGGACCAATTAGAAGTAGAAAACCTGAAAATGTAATAGCTGAGGTTGAAAGGCTAGTTGCAAATGGATTTAAAGAGTTTGTTTTAACTGGTATACATGTTGCGTCATATGGAAAAGATATGGATGATATGAGCCTGCTTAAGCTACTTAAGATGGTTCACGATGTTGATGGACTTGAACGAATCAGACTTAGTTCGGTAGAGCCAACGCTACTTAGCGATGAATTTATGGAAGCTATTGCAAAGATGCCTAAGTTCTGTAATCACTTTCATTTATCTATGCAGAGTGGATCTGACAGCGTACTTAAGCGTATGAATAGAAAATACACTACAGCTGAGTATTTTGAAATAGTTGAGAAAATTAATAGTAGGCTTGAAAATCCGTCTATCACAACAGATGTAATTGTTGGTTTTCCAGGTGAAACTGAGGAGGAGTTTGAAGAAACTTATGACTTTGTAAGAAAAGTTGCTTTTTATCAGATTCATGTATTTAAGTATTCTCCAAAGATAGGAACTCCAGCTGCAAAAATGGATGGACAAATAGATGGTACTAAAAAAGCTACTAGAAGCGAGAAGCTTATATCGCTTGGAAAAGAACTTGAGCATAATTACTTAAACTTAATGATAGGCAAAAAACTTAATGTTTTATTTGAAGGATTTTATGATGATAGTAAAAAGTATATAGAAGGGCTAACTCAAAATTATCTACGTATATTTGTAAAATCAGATATTAATATATATGGTGAGATGAGACAAGTTACTATTAAGTCTATAGAAGGCGGAGTGTTATATGGTGAGATAAATTCATAATTAATAGTTCGATTTTCTATAAATTATATATAGAGCTAGACCACTTTTTTTAAAGGAGGTGTATATATGAGTGATTGTATATTTTGTAAAATAGTAAATAAAGAGATTCCTGCAAATATTGTGTATGAAGATGATAAAATACTAGTGTTTCATGATTTAAGTCCAGTTGCGCCAGTACATGTTTTAGTTATTCCTAAAATTCATATAGATTCGTTAAATACTTTAGATGAAAGTAGTTCTAATACTATTGGCTATTTAATGTCAAAAGTAAAAGAAATTGCTAAGAAACTTGGTGTAGATAAGTCTGGATTTAGGATTATATCAAACACAGGAGACGAGGGTGGACAGACTGTTGGGCACGTACATTTCCACCTTGTGGGTGGAAGACAAATGAAGTGGCCACCAGGCTAATAAAAATGTTGCATTTAAATCATTAATATTGTATAATGATTTAGTATTCTGTGAATATCCCACTATAACTATTTAGATAGTTATATTGAAGTAAATAGCGAGGGGAGGGAATAGAATGGCAGAAGTTAAAGTAGGTGCAAACGAGTCAATTGATAGTGCGCTTCGTAGATTTAAGAAAGAAACTTCTAAGTCTGGAATTCTTGCAGAAGTCAAGAAGAGAAAGCATTATGAGAAGCCTAGCGTGAAGAAGAAGACTAAAGCTGAAGCAGCTAGAAGAAAAAACAAGAAGAAAGCATTTTAATTAATAGCTTTCAACTTTTAAAGAGGTGGAATTAATGATCCTCAAAGACCAATTAATGATTGACTTGAAAGCCGCTATGAAAGCAAAAAATGTCATTGAAAAATCTACGATTACTATGCTTAGAGCTGCAATTAAACAAATTGAGATCGATAAGCGAGTTGAGTTAGAGAACCAAGATGTTATTGAAATAATAGCAAAACAAGTTAAACAAAAAAAAGGTTCAATTGAAGAATTCGCTAAGATGGATAGAACTGATTTGATTGAAGAGGCGCAGGCAGAAATTAAAATTTTATCAAACTACTTACCAGAGCCTTTTACTTCGGAAGAAGTTGCTAAACTTATTAGTGATGCAATCGCTTCTACAGGAGCTAGTTCTCCTAAAGAAATGGGCAAGGTTATGGGAATTGTGAATCCACAAGTTGTTGGAAGAGCAGACGGTAAAACGGTCTCTAGCTTGGTTAAGGAAATGCTTAGTAACTTATAAAGTAAACTGATAAAGTTTATTATATATGTGTAGAGTCGGAGAGTATCTTAGGATGCTCTCTTTTTATTTGTGCGGAAATATTAAAAAGCTTCTTTATAATGGCTTTTGCAATGGAGTGAGGCAACAAAGCATGATCATTAAATTTATTTTGTGTGATCCTAGACAAAAAAATTACGCTTAAATGAAGCTTTAGTTTATAAGAATTGAGATATATGATACAATATAAGATGGCGTAATAAAGTTAAGGGAGGTTTGATTTGTTAAACATAGTAATGGATGATTTGCAAGATAAACACCCAATAGATGAGGCTATTTTAGCGAAAATAAAAAGCGTAATAGCAAAGGCTATAGAGGTAGAATCACTTGAAGAATTTACATGTGAAGTTAGTTTGCTATTTGTAGATAACGATAGGATTCAGGATATAAATAAAGATCAAAGATCAAAAGATACTCCTACAGACGTTCTATCTTTTCCACAGTATGAATCAATTAAAGATGCTGAGGAACTCGATGAAGAATTATTTTTAGGTGATATAGTAATAAGTGTTGAAAAAGCGATAGAACAAGCAAGTGAATTTGGACACAGTGTTGAGAGAGAACTTTGCTATTTAACAGTTCATAGTATGTTCCACTTATTTGGATACGATCATGACACTAGGGAAAACACTAGTGAAATGAGAGCGATGGAAGAACTAGTTTTAGATTCATTTGGAATAAAACGATAAGGGGAATCTTTTTATGAATATAAAATCTTTTGCAGTTTCAATTACAGCATTAATCGTTAGTTTTTCATTTGTTGCATGTGCACCAAAAACAATCATTTCTGAGATTGAAGATGAAACAGAAGTTGTTGTTATAGGAAAAGAAGTTGTTCAAGAAGTAATTGAAGAAGTTAAAGAAGAAATAAGCATAGAAGGTAAAGCAAAATCTAAGCTTAGTGGTCTCTACTATGATGAAGAGAAACTTGATAGACGGCCTATTGTGGTTATGTTTGATAATCATATAGCAGCTAGACCACAGTCTGGTCTTAGTAGCGCTGAGGTTATATATGAGATACTTGCAGAGGGTTCTATTACAAGATACATGGGTGTTTTTTACGGTGAGAATTCTGATTTTGTAGGGCCAATTAGAAGTGCAAGATCGTATTTTATAGATAAAGCACTTGAGTATGATGGCATGTATGCTCACGTAGGTGGATCGCCAGGAGCATTTAATGACTTAGTAAGACTAAGTGTTGCAGATCTTGATGGACTTGCTGGAAATGGAATGTATAGATCATCAAAGACAAATAAAAAAGCTCCACACAACACATATTCATCTATAGAGGCTCTAAGGGAATCTGGACTTAGAAAAAAATATAGATCAGAAGCTAAATTTGAATTCTTCGATTTTTACGGCGAAGACTCATCTATTGGTGGGGAAACTTGCGATTATGTGAAGTTAACATATAAAAAATCTTCAAATTCAGATAAAGTTGGTTACTTTACTGAGTATAAGTATGATGAAGAGACAAAAGCCTACTATAGATTTGTTAATGGTAATAATCATATTGACAATAATAATGGTGAAAAGCTAATGGCAAAGAATATAATTATTCAGTTTGCTAGTCACAGGGTTATAGACAATGAAGGTAGACTTGACGTGAAAACTGTCGGGAGTGGAACTGGCTACCTAATTAGTAATGGAGAAAAGAAAAGTGTTACATGGGAAAAATCAGATAGACGTGATAAAACGTCGTTTTATGATTCTGATGGTAATGAGATAACTCTAAATTCAGGAGTAACTTGGTTCCAGGTTATTTCTGATCAGTCGAAAATAGGATGGTGATAATATGGATTACAAAGAATTAGTTAAAATGGCTTATGACGCTGCAACTAGAGCGTACGCTCCATATTCAAAGTATCATGTAGGAGCAGCACTTCTTTCAAAATCAGGTAAAGTTTACCAGGGTTGTAATGTAGAGTGTGCATCTTATGGTGGAACAAATTGTGCGGAAAGAACAGCATTATTTTCTGCTATAGCAGATGGGGAACGTGAATTTGAAGCAATAGCAATTACTACTTCAAATGAAGAATACGCATTTCCTTGTGGAATCTGTAGACAAGTTTTAATCGAGTTTGGTCCTAATATTGATGTTATTGTGTCACAAGGTATGGATTATAAAGTATTTAAGTTACACGAATTATTGCCTCATTCTTGGACTAAGGATGAATTAGATAAGTTATAAATGGAGGAAGAAAAATATATGGGTTTTAAATCAGGATTTGTCACGGTCGTAGGTAGACCAAACGTTGGTAAATCAACCTTAGTAAATAAAATAATAGATGAAAAAATTGCAATTATGAGTGATAAGCCTCAAACTACGAGAAATCGTATAACGGCTATTCATACAAGCAAAACATCGCAAATTATTTTCTTAGATACACCAGGTCTTCATAGACCTAAAAATAAACTTGGCGAATTTATGGTAAAAGCAGCTTATGATACTGTAAAAGATGTTGATGTGGTTATATTCATGGTAGATGAATCTGGAAGTATAGGCCCATCAGATAAGGAAATTATTGAAAACTTACAAGGTGCTAAAGCACCAGTAATTTTAGTTATCAATAAGGTTGATCTTATTATGCCTGATAAGTATGCTAGAATTGTTGCAAATTATGAGAAGTATGATTTTATTAAAGAAATTATTTCTATTTCAGCACTTGAAAACAAGAATATAGATTTGCTAATTTCTAAAATTGAAGCACACTTAGATGATGGACCAATGTTTTACCCAGAAGATATGATTACAGATCAGCCAGAGAGAGTTATTGCTGCTGAGATAATTAGAGAGAAATTACTACACTACTTAGATGAAGAAGTTCCTCATGGAGTTGCTGTAGAAATTGAAAATATGAAAAAAAGAAAAGGTCAAGATATGTTCGATATAAGAGCTACTATTATCTGTGAAAAAGATTCTCATAAGGGAATTATCATAGGTAAAAATGGAAGAAAGCTTAAGGGCATAGGAAAAAGTTCTCGTGAAGACATTGAAAGACTTTTAGGTTCTAAGGTATTTTTAGAATTATGGGTAAAAGTTAAGCAAGGTTGGAGAGATAATGATTCTTTACTTAAAAATTATGGGTACAAGAGATAGTACCTATTCTTAGGTGGTGACATATGAATGCAAATTTAAATGAAGAGATGGAATTACTACTTGAAGCAGTAAAAATGCATTTAGATGATAAGGACTTTGGAACGCTAGGAGAACTTATCGAAAAAACTCATCCAGTAGATATTGCTGAAACTCTAATGGAGCTTGAGGATAATGACAAAATAACATTATTCCTTCAGCTTCCTTGGGATTTCGCTTCAGATGTACTTGAGGAGATTGATTCAGACACATTTAGTGATATGATTAGGATCTTAAAAGATGATCAGAAATCATATATATTAGACATGATGTCTCAAGATGATATCGTTGATAAGCTAGGTGAGCTTTCGGAAAAAAGAAGTAGAGAAATAATTGCATATCTAAATATTGAAGATGCTGCTGATGTACGTGAACTTATGTTTTATGATGAGGACACTGCCGGTGGTATAATGACAAAAGATTATATAACTCTAAAGAAAGATTATACAATTTTTCACTCGATAGAGACGCTTAGAGAAACGGCGCCAGAGTCAGAGACCATATACTATGTATACGTAACTGATCATGATGAGAAGCTTGTAGGTGTAATTTCGCTTAGAGAGCTTATTGTATCTATGCCTGATGCTTTGGTATCAGATATTATGAATGAAAATGTTATTTCAGTAAGAGTTGATGACGACCAGGAAGAGGTTGCAAAGATTGTATCTAAGTATGGTTTATTAGCTATACCTGTAACTGATAATGATAGGAATATGCTTGGTATTATCACTGTAGATGATATCATCGATGTAATTGAAGAAGAGGCAACAGAGGATATATTAAAGTTTGCTGGATCATCTGATCTTGAAGATTTTGATGAAGAAGGTTTCTTTAAAAGAATAATTATTTCGGTTCGTTCAAGGCTTCCATGGCTTGTAATAACAGTATTTGGTGGACTTTTATCTGCTAGTATAGTTAGAAATTCGCAGGGAATACTTGATCTTAACACATCACTAGCAATGTTTATGCCACTACTTGCAGGTATGGGTGGAAACGTTGGTACGCAATCATCTACATTAACAGTTAGAAGTATAGCCATGAACAACATATATGGAAAAGATGTATTTAGAACAATTGTTCAGGAAATGTTGGTAGGTATGTTAGTTGGATTAGTATGTAGTTTGATTGTTCTTGTTGCAGCACTTGCTCTAAATGGTGAGGTCATAGTTGGTCTTATAGTTGGTGTAGCAATGTTTGCTAATATAGTTACAGCTGCTACACTTGGTACAATTGTACCAATTATATTTAAAAAAATAGGTGTTGATCCAGCAGTTGCTTCTGCTCCCTTTATATCAACTACTGTTGATATAACTGGATTATCAATATACTTTGCACTTGCTGCATTTTTATTTAAGGTGTGGTTATAGAATTTTATTGTCTAAAGATTGTTAAACCGCGCTATATAAGAGCGTGGTTTAATTTTGTATTATATATAAACTTTAGAATAAAGAGGGTGCTTTTATGTACTTTAAAACAGATGCTGTAGTTCTTAAGAAAACAAAGCTATCTGATTCTGATTTGATTTTGACTCTATTTACAAGAAAATCAGGTAAGATGACAGTTGTATCTAAAGGTGCAAGGAACTCAAAGTCGAAACTATCAGCTGCGTCACATCCATTTGTGTTTGGAGAATATAATATAACAACATCAGATAAATGGAATTATCTTAACTCAGTTGATATAAATGATAGTTTTTATCACCTTAGAGAAGATCTTACTAAACTATCTTATGCTTCGTATATACTGGAACTTACAAACTATTCAGTAGGAGAAAATGCATCAAATATAAGGCTCTTTGAGCTTTTAGTAGAGTTATTAAATTTGATGAATCGCGGAGACGAGAACTATGGATTATTAAAAATAGCATATGAGTATAAACTTATGGATATTCTAGGATATAGGCTAAATATGAAACATTGTGTTTCATGCGGAAAATCTAGTGATATAAAGAAGTTTTACATAAGCCCAACTGAAGGTGGTCTTATATGCGAAGAGTGTCACACCAAAGTTGAAAATTCATTTTACGTTGGAAAGACACTTCCAAAACTTCTAGAGTATCTAGTTGAAAAAGATATACGTTTAATATATAAAACAAAGATAAATGATGATTATATAAAGCGCTTAGATCAGATAGCGAGACCTTATATTTTTCATTTTTTAGAAAGAAAAACGTTTAAATCACTAGAATTCCTAGACACAATAAAGGATATGTAAGCTATTTAAACGCTTAGCAAATTATATGTAAATACTCTATTATTCTTACCATTTAAATTAATGAAGTTTATATATAATATAAAAAGGTATGTCCAAATAAATGGACATACCTTTAATGTTTTTTTGAAATAAAAAAATATGTTTGAATTATAGGATTTCTAATGTATAAACACCATTTTCATCAATATCTATAATATCAATTTTAAGTTTTTTGATATAACCTTTTTTAAAAGAATCTATTAAGATGATATCATTCTTCTCACCATTGTAATCGTGGTAAAAAAGTCTAAGTGAATCTTCATCTTGTGACTTATCATACTTTATAGTTGTTACATATGTATCATTAGGCTCTATATTTGGAATACTTTGTGGAGTTGTTGAATTTGCCAAGTATAAAAAGAAATCAGTAGTCGTTTCACCACTATTATTTTCAAGAGAAAGCTCAATACTTGTATTTTTACTGTTAAACACAAGAACTACTAGTAAAATTAATAGTGATACTAGAGTTATTTTTAAAATGTTTTTCATGGTAGATCTCCTTTAATAAAAATTTATTGATGTACATATTATTAAATATCTAAAATATCATCAACCATTTGATAGAAGCCCTCAAATGTTAAATCTTGTTTCTTTATGAAGTTTTCAACACCTAAGCCCTCAAGCGTATGTTTAGCATCATCTATATTATTTGCCGTCATTATAATTATAGGAATATAATCATATTTTGAGTTTTTTAGTTCAGAAACTATGTCTTTAGCTGTAGTGTCTGAAAGCTCTAAACTAGTAATAACTAAGCGAATATCTTCAGTTGCAAGAATTTTATATATGTCATTACCATTTTTAGATTGAATTATACTGTAACCCATTTTATCAATCATGTCTTTTACAATTTTCGAAAAAAATGAGCTGTATTCCAAATGCAAAATTTTCATTTTACCCTCCTAAAAAATGTTATTATAATTAATTATATCAAAAAAAAATGCTATATTCACACATCTATAATTATTGTAGCATAGATACTTGATTAATCATATCAATCAGTGCGATTTTAAAGCTTTCATCCATATCGCTGTCTCTTTTTTTGAATTTTGAGTTATGATTTTTATGTTTTCTTCTCTGCTCTTGATTAAAATGTCTTGTTGCAAGTAAGGTATCTATATTAGAAGAATTTATAATTTTTCCATTTTGATTTATACATATTCCACCTTTAGATATAACCATGGCACATAAGCCGTAGTCTTGAGTTACAACTATATCGCCTTTAAGTGTTATGTTGGCGATGCGATAATCTGCGCTATCACGAGAAAAATCAACAGTTATGATTTCTGCATAATCTGAATCTATTTTATGATTTATGTTCTTAACTACAATAACCTCGACTTCTCTTTTTTTGCATATTTCAATTGTGTGTTTTACGACGGGGCAACCGTCTCCATCAACTATAATCTTCATATTTTTTTTCCGCCTCTTGAATTTTATAGATTAAGTATATAAAAATATCACTCTAATTACCATATAAATATAGTTTGATATGATTGTTTTGTATTCAAACCTCAATCTATATACATGATTTTTTTGAATTTACAGAAGTATTAAAAGTATAATTCATTTACAAAAATATAATGTTTATAAGATGATTTTATTTATTATAAATTAAAATGCAATTTTATCTTTTAATTTGCATTTTTTTGTTACTTGTTGGGTAAAAATAATACACGGATTATTACTATTAAAATAGTGAGGTATTATATGGAAAATTTATATCATGAAATTGTTGATGGAATATATTGGCTTGGCGATGAAACAAAGTATAATGAGTTAAATACAAATGCATATTTATTAATTGATCAAGGACAAGGTGTACTAATAGATCCAGGATCAGTTCTAACTTTTGACAGAACACTTGAGAGTATACAGGCACTTATACCACTTGAAAATATAGACTATGTGATACTTCAACATCAAGATCCTGATTTATGCTCAAGTACTCCATTATTTGAACAATTAGGCCTAAAGTTTAAAATTGTAACGCATTGGCGTTCATCAGTTATGATAAAATATTATGGTGTTAATTCTAAATTCTACCATATTGATGAAAATAATTATGAACTTACACTTAGAAGTGGAAGAAAGCTTAATTTTATACATACTCCATACCTGCATTTTCCAGGTTCTATAACAACCTATGATTCTAAAAATAGACTTTTGTTTTCATCTGATCTATTTGGTGCATTTGATAATAACTGGTCATTATATGCTGATGATTCATATATGGAAAGAATGAAGTCATTCCATGAGCATTATATGCCTTCAAATTCTATATTAAAGCCCGTAATGCAAATCTTTAGCGAAATGAAAATAGATATAATAGCATCTCAACATGGCTCTATAATAAAAGAAAATGTATCTGATTATATTAATGAACTTAAAAATCTACAGTGTGGTAGTTATTCTACTTACATAGTAGAAGAATTGTACGAAGTTGGTGGCTATAGTGAGCTTCTAAATGAGGTAAATAGAAGATATGAAGTTCATTTTTCAAAAAAAGAGTTATTTGAAGTCTTTAAAGGAAGTAGTATAAAGATAGGAAATGATTTAAAAATAATAGAATTTAACTCCCTAGGCATCAAACTTTGGGATGAATATTTTGAGCAAATATATGATAAAAAAGGAATTAGGTGGCTAACTCTTATAAAAACACTTGTAGAAAAATTTATTGGAAAGTATCAAATTGATTATCCAAGTGTTTTTCTCAAAACTATTATTCAATCAAATATTCATATGAGAAAATTATTTGATGAAAATGAATATAATAGAAATGAAGAAGATAGAATAAATAGAAGAGTTAATATAATTGAGAGTAGGATTCTAAAAGATTCAGTGACTGATTTTTATGGTCAAAAATTTGCATCTTTATTTATTGAAGAGGAGGTAAAACATTTCTATTATGAAGATTCAAAAGGAGGCGGTATAATACTATTTATTGATATAGATAATATGACTTCAATTAATTACAGCTATGGAATGAAGCTTGCAAATACTCTTATAAGTAAAGTTTCTAAAAAATTACTTGCTTCAGTAAATAGTAAAAGAACATTATTTAGCAGAAATGGGCCTGGATACATATATTACGAAAGTTTAGTAGGAATTGATGAGGCAAAAGAATTTTCAGAAAAACTACTTTCTATGGATTGGAATATTGACGAAATACCAGAAGACATAACTTTATCAATAGGAATAGTTGATCCAAATGATTTTGATAATATAGGATTTGACAACTATGAAAAATTTGCTGATAAAATTATTGAAACTGGACTCAATAGAGTTGCAAGATGCAAGAATAATGGTGGTAACTGCTTATCGTATCAATCAGAAGACGGAAACCTTGAAGATTATATTGGTAAAGTTCTAATTGTAGATGATGATGAATTAACTATTGAAGTGATAAAATCTCTTCTTAGTAAAAAAAGTATTAAGGTAATAGTAGCGCGTGATGGAGATGAAGCTATCAAAATGATTGTTACTGAAAGGCCTGATATTATAATTTGTGAAAATGATATTAAAAAAAGACGTGGCTTATCTATTAAATCAGACCTTAAAATTGACAAAGATCTGGATAAGATACCTTTCATATTGCTATCAAATGACAGAAATGATGATTTGATAATAGAAGTTATGGATCTTGGTATTACAAATGTACTTGTAAAACCAATACTACTTGTAGAGTTATCAGGTATCGTTGATAGAGTACTTAAAGAGGTGAGGGAGAATGGTATTTGATGTTGCTTTATTAATAAAATTAATACTAATATGCCTTACTATAGATATAATGCTATTTCTTGGTTTAGTTATTAGAAGGTATGAAATTAGTTTTATATCGAAAAAAAATGATAAACTTAAGAAAGTATTATTAAATGTTTTTTTAAATAAATCAATTTCTAAAATTAGAAGTAAAGATATAGATTTATTTGTTAATCAATATGCAGAATTAATGTTAAATGTGAGTATAAATAAGGAAGAAAAAGAACTTATAAAATCTGCTGTTGATAATTCGAATGTTATAAAGTTCAGTGGAAAGTTACTAAATTCATTTTCAACAAAACGACGAATAAAATCAGCTGTTATGTTAGGCTTTATAGGCCAAGTTGAGTCGATAAAACTACTTGAAGAGAAATTAATAAAAGAAAAAAATTATATTGTAAAACTCTATATAATAAATTCGCTAATAATTCAAGAGTCACATGGAAGTGACAAATTTATATATGAGAGTCTAATCGAATCTCCAGTTTGGTATCAAAAAAGATTTAGAAAGTTAATTATGGAATACAAAGAATATTTTTACCAAAGTTTAGACTGTGTAATTGAAAGAAAAGAGATAGAAATAAAGAAAGCTATAATTTATATTGCTTCTATATATTATGATATTAGATTAAAAGAGTTTATGCTTAAAGAGATTGATTCATACTTAATAGAAAAGAGTTATAAAACATCACCAAAAAAACGAAAACATCTTTATTTTACTTTAGAGTGTCTGGCAGTTCACTATCATAAATGCTTAGACCATGAAAGGTATCTTGATTCTGATGATTTAAACATTAGAGAAATAGCGATAAAATCTTTAGAGAAATATGGTGGTATTTATTCATTTAATAAAGTTATGGCACATGTAAAGGATAAAGAACTTATAGATGTTGTGAAAAGTAGCCTACTTAGCCTTCTAGAACATGATGAAAGTTTGACTAGGTATGTGAGTCAATTGTTTGTAGAAGAACAAAACAGACAGTATCTTGATGTATATGCTTATGTATTGTCTTATAAGATAGAGTATTTTGCTCGTAGACTTCTATCTTCTGAGAGAAAAAAAATGCGCAAAATTATAGAAAAGATAATTTTTCATAACTATAACATGAGTATTATTGATTATCTAAATAAAAATAATAATCTTGAAATTGAAAATGAAATAATAGACTTGCTAAATGATGTGTTTGAAATTGATGGTTCGATTACAAAAGATTATACTATCTATCTTGATGCTGATATTATGAGAAAGATGAACTTAAGAAGTGAGGGCTTCTTTATATCTCCTTATAATATGGAATCATTAAGTCTTTATAAAAAGATATTTATAGCAACTTTATTTACAATAACGGTATTATTAATGCCTATAATATATTTTTTAATAAATATAAACGATGTAACTTCGCTTACTAGAACAGAAATTTTTCGTGAAATTATAAGAGATATACCAATATATCTTGGGTTTTATTATGTGATTTTAAACTCCATATATATTTTGATGTGTGTACTTAGCATTAAAAGTTCAGCCGATCAAAAATATATGGGGAAATTGAAAAAGAAGGTTAAAGTTTTTGAAAGAGCCTTACTTCCAAGTATATCCATTATAATTCCTATATCAAACCAAAAGAAATATTTAGTTGATGGCCTAAATGGATATCTAAATATAAAATATCCGAAGTATGATATCATATTGATTGATGATGGTTCAACGGATGAAAGTTTCGAGCTTTTAAGTGATTATTTTGGTTTTTATAAAGAAAATTTTAATATTGAGAAACTTGAATATTATCCTTCAATCAGGTCTGTTTATCGAAGTCGTAGAAATAGTAATCTGGTATATGTAGATAAAAAAAGAACTGGAAAGTCAGATTGTCTTGACCTTGGAAGTATATTAAGTGAACACGAGTATGTTTGTGCTGCAGATATAGATGGTGTTATGGATCAGGATTTCCTTTACAAGATGGCTAGTCGTATAAACGATGACGAAGAAGAAACCATAGCAGTTCTAGGTAATGTGGTTCCGATAAATGATTGTGAAAAAATCAAAGGATGCATTGACCACTACAATTTACCTCATAAATTAATTGCTAAACTACAATATATAGACTTGTTTAGGAATTATATAAACATTAAAATTGCGAGAGGCTACATGAACAGTATATTAATGCCATCAGGTTCATTTTGTTTATTTAAAAGAGATAAACTTATGGATGTTGGTGGATACAAAGGATATGAGTTTGAATTTAAAGATGATACAAACAAGGAAGATATAGATTTGATGTATAGACTTATAAAACATATGTATGATAACCTACTGCCTTATAAAATTAGCTACAATAGTTATGGAAATTACTATAGAGTTCTTCCAGAAAACATATTAAGTCTTAGAAAACTTAGACGTCGTTGGCAAAGAGAATACCTTGATGCTATGATAACTCATAGTGATATGCTACTCAATGCAAACTATGGATTAAACGGTGAATTTAACTCAATATTAAATTTGATTCTAGAATTTGTAGCACCCTTATTTGAAATAATAGGTTTAAGTGTGTTTATTTTTACAGCTGTAAATGGAACTCTTAGCTTAGATGTAATGATATTTGTTATATTTGGTATTACACTTGGAACAATTTCTTCAGTACTTCCTGTATGTATGTTAAATACTGAGAGTGAAAAATCATCTATAGGTGCGGTCTTTGAGTTATTTATACTTAGCATAGTATCTACATTTGGATATCTACAAATTGTTCGTGCACTTAAGATATCTGATACAATAGGTGCAATAAAGAAGCATGATGGATATTATCAAAAAAGATTTGCCTTTAAAAGCAATAGAGGTTACAATAGGCAAAAAAGCAAAGAAAGAGAAAAGATAAGAACTAGAAGTCTTGCTTATAAAAAAGCAAGTCGGCAAATTAGAGCCTCAATTGCTTTAATTAATAATAAAAATTAATTAGTTTTTAATCTTTTATTAAGGATATAATAAGTATGTTAGTGTAATATGAAATTAGAATATAAGAAATGTAATATCAAGAGTAAAAGTCGTAACTAAGGGTTATGGCTTAATAAAAATATGAGGTGATAGATATGGTAAACATAACTTTAGAAATGGTTGATGAAGTAATAAACAGAACAGGAGCTACATATAAAGAGGCAAAAGATTCGTTAGAGTTTTGTAGTGGAGATGTTTTAGATGCAATTGTATATATTGAGACTATAAAATCAGGTGAAGGTAAGAAAAACGAATATAAAGATCAAGGTAGCGAAATGATAGATGCACTTAAAGAATTGGTTAGAAAAGGCCATGTTAATAGAGTGATCTTTGAAAAAGATGGAAAAGTTATTTTAGATATTCCAGTTTTAGCAGGTGCGCTTGGAGCTCTTATTTTCGTTGGACCAACGGTAATTGCTATTATAGCTGCAATTGCAACTGGTTGTGTGATTAAAGTTGAAAAAGACACAGGTGAAATCATTAATTTTAATGACCTTACAGAAGAAAAATTTAATGAAGTAAAAGAGAAAGTCAATGAGTTTACTAACAAGAAAGAAAACGTATCAGATGAAGACTTTGATAATGATGACGCTGATCCTATTGATAAAGAAACTACAGAAGAAAATGTAGAAGATGAGGAAGATGTTATTATGGAATCGTCTTTCATTAAGAAAGATGAAGATAATAAATAGTAATCCATAGAAACTAAATAGAACTTATTAATTAGGCCATTGCTTTTTTAAAGTAATGGTCTTTTCTAGCAATTAGGAGTTCTCGGAAGAAAAGTTTTACTCACATACTGTTTACTTTAGGTCCTTAGTATGGTAAAATTTATTAAGTTATTTGATCTTTTAAATATAAAAATTCAATTGATAGAGATTAAATATAAAAATTAATATTGAGTGCAATTATGAAGAAAAGTAGTACCATTATATGTTATAGAGAGTTGATGAAGGTGGAAATTCAACATAAAGTGGTTATGAAAGGAACTTCTAGCAATACTAAACTTTAAGTGGATGTACTTTTACATCAACTAGGGTGGAACCGCGGAATATAATCTTTCGTCCCTTTCTTATAGGGATGGGAGTTTTTTTGTTTTTTTTGCGCAATATGTATGTAAATTTAAAAGGAGGAATTATAGATGAGTAAAAACGTATCAATGGAAAAAATCGTTTCTATGTCGAAATCAAGAGGATTTGTATTTCCAGGTTCAGAGATATACGGTGGACTTGCAAATACTTGGGATTATGGTCCACTTGGAATAGAGCTTAAAAATAATGTAAAGAAAGCATGGTGGAAGAAGTTTATACAAGAGTCGCCGTACAATGTTGGAATTGATTGTGCTATTCTAATGAACCCTCAAACATGGGTTGCATCAGGTCACGTAGGTGGATTTAACGATCCTCTAATGGATTGTAAAGACTGTAAAACAAGATATAGAGCAGATAAATTAATCGAAGATTTCTTCTTCAAAAACAAAATGGAAGATGTTGTTGATGGATGGGAAAATTCTAAGATGGAAGCTTTTATCGAAGAGAATAACATTAATTGTCCTAACTGTGGTAAGAAGAACTTTACTGCAATTAGACAATTCAACTTAATGTTCAAAACTCATCAAGGTGTTACAGATGATACAAGTACTGAGATATTCCTTAGACCAGAAACTGCTCAAGGTATATTTGTAAACTTTAAGAACGTTCAAAGATCATCAAGAAAGAAACTACCATTTGGAATTGGTCAAATTGGTAAATCATTTAGAAATGAAATCACTCCAGGTAACTTTACTTTCAGAACAAGAGAGTTTGAGCAAATGGAATTGGAATTCTTCTGTAAGCCAGGAGAAGATCTTGAGTGGTACAAATACTGGAAAGAAACTTGTATGAACTGGCTAATTAGTTTAAATGTTACACCAGAAAATGTTAAGTTTAGAGATCACTCTGATGATGAGCTATCTCATTACTCAAATGCAACTACTGACATTGAATATCTATTCCCATTTGGTTGGGGAGAGCTTTGGGGTATTGCAAGTAGAACTGACTTCGACCTTAAGAGACATATGGAGCACTCTGGAAAAGATCTTCAGTATCAAGATCCTATTACAAACGAGAAGTATGTTCCTTACTGTATAGAGCCATCACTAGGAGCAGATAGAGTTACTCTTGCATTCCTAATTGATGCATATGAAGAAGAAGTGTTAGAAGATGGATCAGAGAGAACTGTAATGAAGTTCCACCCTGCATTAGCTCCTTTTAAAGCAGCTATATTTCCACTTACTAAGAAACTTGACGCAGATGCTATAAAGGTGTTTGAGTTATTATCTAAGAAGTTTAACGTAGATTACGATATGGCAGGAAGTATTGGTAAGAGATACAGAAGACATGACGAAATCGGAACACCTTACTGTATTACATTTGATTATGATTCTCTAGAAGATGCTAGTGTAACTATTAGAGATAGAGACACAATGCAACAAGAGAGAATTAAAATCGAAGATTTAGTTAAATACATCGAAGAAAGAATTGAATTTTAATAGTATCTAGATTATATAATTAAGTGAATTAGTTTAGTTTGTTTTCTACTTATTAATCCATCTTGATCTAATTTAAATTATTATGACTGTATCATTTAAAAAAATGATGCAGTTTTTTAATTATTTTATAGTTTTTGGGGTAAAAATAATATAGTGTAGCAGATTTATGGTAAAAAGTTAACAGATTCACCTTTTAGTAGCTATAACTTTTTAATGCTAACATAAATTTCTTGTAAATGCTGCACTTGTGTACTTTGACAAGTGAATTGTTACTATTTAAAAGTGTATATAGTGTGATTTGATGCACTAATACAGTTCAATGTGTTGTTCTAAATAAACAAAATATCTTATTGTGCTACACTAATGGATGATTGTGTTGTATAATCAAATTGTATTATAGATGAAAAATGAATTGTATGTTAGAGGTGATTCCAATAGAACTTAAAGATAGGCAAAAAGAAATTATAGAAATAGTTAAAAACAATCAACCAATTACAAGTGAAGCCATTGCCCAGATGTTTGGTGTTACACGTTCGGCACTTAGAAGTGATTTAAGCGTCTTAACTATGTCTGGACTACTTGAAGCAAAGCCAAAAGTCGGATATTACTATGTTGATCAAAGTGATAGAGCAAGAATGCTTGATTTTATAAAAGTTATTAAAGTTGATGATGTTAAGTCTCTTCCCATTGTTGTTGATGAAAAAATATCAGTATATGATGCAATTGTTACTATGTTCCTTGAGGATGTTGGATCCATTTGTATAATAAGTGATGGTTATCTTGCTGGAGTTGTAAGTAGAAAAGATTTTTTAAAGGCAGCTGTAGGCGGAACTGATATGAAACTTATGCCAGTGGGTATGATTATGACAAGAATGCCAAATATAGTTGTGACTTATCCAAGGGAACCTATATACGAAGCTGCTAGAAAAATTATTGAACATGAAATTGATGCACTTCCAATAGTAGAAGAAGTTGTTCTAAATGGAAAGTCACATTATAAAGTTCTTGGTAGATTATCAAAGACAAATATAACAAAGCTGTTTGTAAATATGACAGAATAAAAAATGCAGGGAGTGATAGATATTAAAACTTTTAAAGTATATGTAGTTTCGGATTCTATTGGTGAGACTGCTGAAATGGTTGCAAGAGCTACGGCAGAACAGTTTAGAGATATTAACTATGAGATAAAGAAATTTCCATTTATAAATAACGAAGAACAGATAAAAGAACTTATTGATGAAGCCGCAGAAAGCTCGTCTATAATTGTTTTCACAACAGTTCTACAAAACCTAAGAGAGATGATTATATCAGAGTGCAAACGAAACAGATTACCCTATATAGATGTAATGGAACCACTGCTTACTAAATTTGAAGAATTTCTAGGGACAAAGCCAGCTAATGAACCGGGAATCATACACAGACTTGACGAAAAATATTTTAAAAGAGTTGAAGCCGTTGAATTTGCAGTCAAATATGATGATGGAAAAGATCCTAGAGGTGTTTTAAAAGCAGATATAGTTTTAATCGGTGTTTCAAGAACTTCAAAAACACCCCTAAGTATGTATCTTGCAAATAAGAATATTAAAGTTGCAAATATACCATTAGTACCAGAGGTTCCAGTTCCTGATGAACTATTTACAATTTCATCTAAAAAAATTGTTGGTTTAACAACAAATCCAATTAAGCTAAATGAAATTAGACAAGAAAGGCTTAAAGCACTTGGACTTAGTGATATGGCATCGTATGCAAATGTTGAGCGAATTTTGGATGAACTTGAGTACTCAGACAAACTTATGAAGAGACTTAAGTGTCCTGTAATAAATGTATCAAATAAGGCGGTTGAGGAAACTGCAAATCTTATTCTTGAAATAATTAAGAAAAACTCAGTTTAAAAATTTAGAAACTCATTTAGCATGTGAGTTATATAAAGGGCGGATTGAAATCCGCCTAATACAAAAAACTATGAGGTGATATAAGATGAATAAACAAGTATACGGTTTTAATGAAGGTGGAAAAGAACTAAAGGCTTTACTTGGTGGAAAAGGTGCAAATCTAGCAGAAATGAAAAAAATAGGTTTGCCAGTTCCAAATGGTTTTACAATCACAACAGAAGCATGTGTAAAATACACATACGAAAAAGTTTTAACAGAAATTCTTAAGAATCAGGTTTTTGAGTATTTGGATAACTTAGAAAAAATAACAGGAAAAGTGTTTGGTGATTCATCAAACCCACTACTTGTATCAGTAAGATCAGGAGCGGTTGTATCTATGCCTGGTATGATGGATACTATATTAAATTTAGGTCTAAATGACGAAGCTGCAGAGGGCCTCTCGGTACTTACGGATAATCCGAGATTTGCGCTTGATTCATATAGAAGATTTATTCAAATGTTTTCAGACGTGGTTCTTAATATTGAAAAATATTTATTTGAATACGTTCTTGAGGATATAAAGATAAGGGATAAACTAAGTAGCGATACTGAACTTACAGTAGAAAACTTACAAGAAATTATAAAAGAGTACAAAAAAATAGTAAAAAAAGAGAGTGGAAGTGATTTCCCTAGTGATCCAAAACAACAACTTATTATGGCAATAACTAGTGTTTTTGATTCTTGGAATAATCCACGTGCAATTATATATCGTGATTTATCAGGAATTCCACATTCGCTTGGTACAGCTGTTAATATTCAAGAAATGGTATTTGGTAATATGGGTGATTCATCAGGAACTGGCGTTGCATTTACTAGAAACCCATCGACTGGATCAACTGATTTCTTCGGTGAATTTTTACTTAATGCTCAAGGTGAAGATGTTGTTGCAGGTATAAGAACACCAAGAGAAATACATGAACTTAATATTGTTATGCCAAAGGTGTATAAAGAATTTATTGATATATCAAAACGCTTAGAGACTCATTATAAAGACATGCAAGATATTGAGTTTACGATTGAGCGAGGTAAATTATATATTTTACAGACTAGAAATGGAAAAAGAACAGCAAGTGCAGCAATTCAAATAGCAGTCGATTTAGTAAGCGAAGGATTAATTACTAAAGAAAATGCAATTATGAGTATTGATCCAATGCAAATAGATCAACTACTTCATCCAACGTTTGATCAAACTGACCTTGAAAATGCAAAAATAATTGCTAGTGGTCTTCCGGCATCACCTGGAGCTGCAAGTGGTAAAGTATACTTCAATAGTGAAGATGTAGTAAGTGCAAAGAAACGTGGCGAAAAAGCAATTCTTGTTAGAGTAGAAACTTCTCCAGAAGATATAGAGGGTATGGTATCAGGAGAAGGTATACTTACATCACGTGGAGGTATGACATCTCATGCTGCAGTAGTTGCAAGAGGAATGGGTAAGTGTTGTATAGCTGGATGTGGTGATATTAGAGTTGAAGAATATAACAAATTATTTAGGGCTGGAGATGTAGTCGTAAATGAAGGTGATTATATATCACTAGATGGTAACAAAGGCAAACTATACCTTGGTATTATAAAGACTACTGAGGTTGAACTTACTGGTTCATTTGGAAAACTTATGTCGTGGGCTGACGATGTTAGAAGACTTAAAGTAAGAACTAATGCTGATAACCCAAGAGACTGCAAAACTGCAATTAAGTTTGGTGCAGAGGGTATAGGACTTTGTAGAACTGAGCATATGTTCTTTGATGAAGAAAGAATCTCAGCTGTTAGAAAAATGATTGTTTCAAATTCAGTTGAAGAGAGAAAAGTTGCTCTTGAAAGGTTATTACCTTATCAGAAAGAAGATTTTATTGGCATATTTGAAGTTATGGGCGAGTTACCTGTTACTATAAGATTACTTGATCCACCACTTCATGAGTTTTTACCACATGAAGAGAAAGACATAGAAGCATTAGCTGAGGATATGGGAATTTCTTCTCATGAGTTAAAAGTTAAAGTTTCAGATTTAAAAGAATTTAACCCTATGCTTGGTCATAGGGGAGTAAGACTTGCTATAACTTACCCAGAGATATATGAGATGCAAACTAAAGCAATATTTGAAGCAATTGTTCATGTTAAAAAGAAGTTCGATATAGATGTAACACCAGAAGTGATGATACCTCTGGTTGGATTTGATAAAGAACTATCTATAATAAAAAAATTAGTTATAGAAACTGCAGATAAAATTCTATTAGATAATGAAGTTGTAGTTAGCTACAAGGTTGGAACTATGATAGAAATTCCAAGAGCTGCACTTCTTGCTGATGATATAGCAAAAGATGCGGAGTTCTTCTCATTTGGAACAAATGACCTTACTCAGATGACTCTTGGTTTCTCTAGAGACGATGCTGGTAAATTTATTGGAGAATACAAAAGAAAAGAAATATTTGCAAGAGATCCATTTGAATCAATTGACCAAAAAGGCGTAGGTAAACTTATGCGTATGGCGGTTGAACTTGGACGATCAACTAGGAAAAATTTAAAGATTGGTATATGTGGTGAGCATGGAGGAGAACCCAATTCTATAGAGTTTTGTCATAAAATAGGACTTGACTATGTATCTTGTTCACCTTTTAGAGTTCCAATTGCAAAGTTATCAGCAGCGCAGGCGTTTATAAAAAACAAGTAAGGGTAGATATATAATAGTATATTCATAAGATCTTAAGAGATCTATCAGATTTTCAACAGCGTAAAATTGTGTTGAGCTTATGATAGATCTCTATCTTTATATTTGCAGTTAAGGTTGTTCTAGGAGGTGGTATGTTATGAGTATTAGAGAAGAATATGAAAATACAGAAAGAAATATACTAAGAAAAGATGCAGCTCTATCATCAGAAAGTACAAGGATGGATAGTACAGAAGAAAAATGTGAGGTAAGAACAGAATTTCAAAGAGATCGTGATAGAATACTTCACTCAAAATCTTTTCGAAGATTAAAACATAAAACACAAGTATTTCTTAGTCCAGAGGGCGATCACTATAGGACTAGACTTACACATACTCTTGAGGTATCTCAAATATCAAGAACAATTGCAAGAGCGCTAAGATTAAATGAAGATCTAGCTGAGGCAATTGCGCTGGGTCATGATCTTGGACATACACCATTTGGCCACTGTGGCGAATATATGTTAAATAAAATTCACGTTGGTGGATTTAAACATAATGAGCAGTCGCTTAAAGTAGTAGATTACTTAGAAGAACGCCATGCTGGTAATAAGGGACTTAACTTGACTAATGAGGTAAGAGATGGTATATTGAAGCATCGTGGTCAAAAAACGCCCTTTACTCTTGAAGGTCAAATAGTAAAGTTGTGCGATAGGATTGCATATATCAATCATGATATAGATGATGCAATACGTGCAGGCGTTTTAATAGAAGAAGAATTTCCACATAAGCATTTTGAAATATTAGGAAATACACACTCAACTAGAATAAACACGCTTATACTTGATGTTATAAATAATTCTAAAAATAGTACTTATATAACTCAGAGTGATGAAGTTGCAAAAGTTTTTTTAGAACTTAGAGAATTTATGTTCGAGAATGTATATTTAAGTATAAAGGCTAAAAAAGAAGAAGAGAAGGCTATGCATATAATAGAAGCTCTGTATCTATATTTTGTAGCTAACCCTGAAAAAATGCCTAGAGAGAGGTATGACGATTACCTTCTATCGAAAGACCAAGAACCAATTAAAGATTATATTGCAGGTATGAGTGATAGGTACGCAGTAAGTAAATATAAGGAAATATTTGTTCCGAAATTTTGGACATAGAAAGTTTTTGAAAACAAATTAAATATTAAAACTAATACACATTTATCAATATCATTAATATTAATTAAAGGATATTTAAAATTAATGTCGAATTAATAGCTAAGGACAGATGAAGAGGAAGTATTGGTTGTATAGAATTAGATTAATTTTAACACAGAGATTTGCATCTTTAGACGAGTAATATACTATAAGCATGCAAATCTTTTAATGTGAATAGACTATTTAAAACTAAAATTTCGAGCCTATAAAGATGGTGATAAGATGGCCGGATATTACGATAATAATATAAGCGAAATTATACTCGATAGAGTAGACATAGTGGATCTTATTTCAAATTACGTTACTTTAAAACAGACGGGAAGAAATCACAAAGGTCTATGCCCCTTTCACAATGAAAAAACTGCATCTTTTATAGTTTCAGATGATAAACAACTTTATCACTGTTTTGGATGTGGGGCTGCTGGAAATGCAATTGGTTTTTATATGCATATTGAGAATCTAGATTTTTTAGATGCAATTGAAATGTTATCTGAAAAAAATAACATAGATATATCACAGTATAGAAATAATAAAACACATAAAAAACCTATAGAAAATAAGAACGAAGTGTATGCAGTTACAAGAAATGCTGCAGTTCATTACTATAAGAATCTTAAAACATCATCTATCGCCAATGAATATTTGAGTGGCAGGGGATTGTCGGATGAAATCATCAAAGAATTTGGACTTGGCTATGCTAAGGATTCATGGGATGGACTAATCAAAAGTTTTGATAATACAAACATAAAACTTTTAGAAGATGCTGGACTTGTTTTACCAAAAAAAGATAAAAATGGATACTATGATAGATTTAGAAATAGATTGATATTTCCTATTATAAATGTACAAGGAAAGGTAATTGGTTTTGGAGGTAGAGTTTTAGATGATAGTTTACCTAAGTATCTTAACTCACCTGAAACAGCTATTTTTAATAAAAGTATGACCCTATATGGTCTTAATATTGCAAAAAATCATATCCAAAACTCAAGACAAATTGTTGTAGTTGAAGGATATATGGATGTTATATCACTAAATATGCACGGTGTTAGAAATGTAGTTGCAACACTTGGAACTGCACTCACAAAGCAGCATGGTAATCTACTAAGTAGATATGCTGATGAAGTTATCGTGTGTTATGACGGTGATGAGGCTGGTCAGAACGCGGCAGTTAGAAGTATTGATGTGCTTGCTGACATGAAAGCAAAAGTAAAAATTTTAACGCTTAAAGATGGACTTGATCCAGACGATTATATTAGAAAGTATGGGAAGGATAAGTTTTATGAACAAGTAGAAAAAGCAAAACCTTCTATAGAATATAAGTTATCAGTATTTAAATCAAAGTATAATATTAAAACTAATGATGGTAAGGTTGATTATGTAAATGAAGCTATAAAATATCTTGCAACTCTTAAAAATGAAGTAACTAAAAAAGTGTACCTAGCGTATTTAGCAAACGAGACTAAAATTGATATTGAAGATCTTCAAAAGGAACTTTTAAAGATCAATAAAAAAGCTCGAAATACAGATTATGACGCATTAAGTTATGAGCGAATAGATATGCCAGAAGAAAGTTCAGAACTTAAATTATCATTAAAAAGCAAATCAATAGCATCAAGTAACAAGTATCTAAAACTTGAAAAACGAATGCTTGAGTTTGCAATAGTGGATAAAAAGTATTTTGAGCGAATTATAATGAATTTTGATATGGAAACATTTAAATCTGAGAAGATAAAAAACATATTTATGGATTTAATCAAATATTACTCAACTTATAACGAATTTAGATACGAAGACTCAGCAGATTACTTTGCTATAGATGTTATAAAAGGGCTTAAAAAGATTAAAGATAGTATGATTCCAATTAGTTTAGCTGAAAAAGAACTCGACAAAATTATAAAAGATCATATAGATCTAAGTGTTAGAGACGAGTTAAATATAGCTATAACAACTATAGGAAGATTAAATGTGGAAAAATCAAAACTTGATAAAGATAAAGATGGTGAAGTCTTATCTCAGCTAAATAGTGAGATAAATGTTTTAAAAGATAAGATGACTGCTTTTAATAATAAAAGAAGCTCTGGTAAATAAACTAGTGTAGTAGGCGAATGTAAGATAAGGAACGGAGGGAAGTCAATTGGCTAAACGTAAAATTGATCCGAAACAATTAGAAGCTGTAATGGGATTGAGTAAAAAAGGAAAGAAAAAAGGTAAATTGAGTTACGTAGAAATTGCAAATGCTTTATCAGATTTCGACTTGGATAAAGACAAGATTGAAGAAATTTATTCTTCTTTCACTCAAATGGGAATTGTATTCACAGGTGAGAAACTAGATACTTTTGACGACGATGATGACGACGATGATGATGACGATGTAGACGTTGATGTATCAGAGATTGACGATAAAGATAAGGAAATTGAAGTGAAACCTGAAGACTTATCTGTTCCTAAAGGTGTAAACATTGACGACCCAGTTAGAATGTATCTTAAAGAAATTGGTAAAGTTCCATTACTTAGTGGAGAAGAGGAAATTAGTCTTGCTAAGAGGATGGAAGATGGCGATGAAGAAGCTAAGAAAAAATTATGTGAAGCAAATCTTAGATTAGTTGTAAGTATTGCTAAAAGATATGTAGGTCGTGGTATGCAGTTCCTTGATTTAATTCAAGAAGGTAACCTTGGTCTTATTAAAGCGGTTGAAAAGTTTGATTGGAGAAAAGGTTATAAATTCTCTACTTACGCTACATGGTGGATTAGACAGGCGATTACAAGAGCTATTGCTGACCAAGCTAGAACTATAAGAATCCCAGTTCATATGGTTGAGACTATTAATAAGTTAATTAGAGTTTCTAGGCAACTACTTCAAGAACTTGGTAGAGAGCCTAAGCCAGAAGAAATCGCAAAAGAGATGGATATGACAGTTGAAAAGGTTAGAGAAATCTTAAAGATTGCTCAAGAGCCAGTTTCTCTTGAAACTCCAATTGGAGAAGAGGAAGATAGTCATTTAGGTGATTTCATTCCAGATAATGACGCTCCTGCTCCAGCTGACGCTGCTGCATTTTCTATGTTAAAAGAACAATTGATCGAAGTATTAGAAACTTTAACTCCTAGAGAGCAGAAAGTACTAAAGCTTAGATTTGGTCTTGAAGACGGACGAGCTAGAACACTTGAAGAAGTTGGCAAGCAGTTTGACGTAACAAGAGAAAGAATTCGTCAGATTGAAGCAAAAGCATTAAGAAAACTTAAACATCCAAGTAGAAGTAAAAAACTTAAGGATTATTTAGAATAAAAATTTTAAAGCTGTCCTTATGGGCAGCTTTTTGAATATAATTTCGTAGAAATTATACGGAACGAAGCGTAGCGGAGTGGAGAAATATACAAGTTCAGCAAGTAAATTTTTCCACAATGCTTTTAGGTGGAAAATTTATGCATATATAAACGAAGTAGAGCGATGTTATGCTGAAAATCAATAATATAATACAAAGTTGATAGTTCAAAACAAAGCTTCATAGCATCATATGTTATAGGTATGAGTATGATAAAAAAATATAAAGAGCGGAGTGAATATATAATATGAAATTAACACCAAGATTACAAGCCGTAGCAGATTTTGTTGAAAAGGGAAGTGCCATAGCAGATGTTGGGTCTGATCACGGCTATCTTTCTGTATATTTGAAAGAAAACGATAGGGCTGATAAGGTCATAGCTTCAGATATAAATCAAGGACCAGTAAATAATGCTATATCTACAGTAAGACAGTGTGGATTTTCAAGTGAGATTGATGTTAGACTTGGAGGCGGACTCACACCTTACCTTATAGGCGAATTGAATTCATGTGCGATAGCAGGTATGGGTGGAATTCTTATTAGAGATATTTTGATTGAGAGTAAAGAACTAGTTGATACACTTGACTATATGATTTTGCAGCCACAAATAGCACAAGATGAACTTAGAAGATGGCTTATAAATAATGGATTTAAAATAGAAGATGAAAAAGTTGCTATCGAAGGTAGTAAAATTTATGAGATAATTAAAGTTAAAAAAGGGATTATGGAAATAGGTGATGAAATAAATCTTGAGATTGGTTATAAACTTCTTAAAAAGAATGATCATGACTCAATTAGATTTATCGAGAATAAAATTTCAAAATATGCGCATATAAAAAATAGCATAACAAAACAAGGTTCAGAAAGTGCTAAAGTCTTACTTAAAGAAATTGATGAGAAACTAACTAAATTAAATGAGGTGAGAGAGTGCTTATAAACTCTAATAAAATCATAAAGTTAATGGAAAGTTTTGCTCCAAAAAAAATTGCACAGAGTTGGGATAACA
>JBARWW010000123.1:0-8750 GCA_049647005.1 Acidaminobacteraceae bacterium
CTATAGAACTTTCCATGACCTATGATAATATGGTCAATCACTTTAATCCCAATTATATCTCCTGCGTTCATAAGTCTTCTAGTTATAACTAGATCTTCTTTTGATGGTGATGGATTACCTGATGGATGATTATGAATCAATATTACTGAAGCTGAGTTTTTCTTTATTGCTTTATTAAAAACTTCTCTTGGATGCACTATTGAAGAATTAAGAGATCCAATTGAAATTAATTCAGTGCTTATAACCGAGTTTTTTGTATTAAGTAATATCACTCTAAACTCTTCGCGCTTTAAAAAAGACATCTCTGATGAAAATGCAGAGTACACATCTTCTGGTGATGTTATTTTAAGCTTTGTTTTAATGTCTGATTTGTATATTCTCTGCCCCAGATTTACTGCTGCAATAATCTTTGCACCTTTACTACGGCCAATCCCTTTTACATCACATAATTCTTCAAGTGTTACATTAGATAAATCACTTATTGAATCAATTGACTTTATTATTTCATTTGATAATCCAACAGCCGATTTTTCTCTACTTCCAGTTCCAATTATAATTCCCATTAATTCCGAATTTGATAATGAATCAAATCCTAGTTCTATGCCTCGCTCAATTGGTTTTTCTGAGTCTGGCAAATCTTTTATCTTCTGCTGCATAAAAAATCCCTCACAATATATTATTGTTAGAGGATTGCGAAATCAAAGTTTTTCTTTAAAACTTCTGATAATCTAGATATAGGAAGTCCAACAACATTAAAATAGTCTCCGTCTATAGAGTCTATAAGTGTAGAACCATATCCTTGAATAGCATAAGCACCAGCTTTTCCCATTGGTTCCCCTGTTGCTATATATCTATTAATAGTTTCATCATCAAGATTTTTAAAGATTACTGTTGTTTTTACATACTCAGTAATCTTTAAATTTGTATTTGCTCTTAATACAGTAAATCCAGTGTAGACCTCGTGAGAACTCCCACTTAAGGATTTTAACATTTTAAAGGCATCTTTGTCATCTATTGGTTTACCAAGTATAGAATTTTTATATACTATAGTATCCGCTGCGACAATTATAGTCTTATCTTCTACTCTACTTGCTATATCAAATGCTTTTTCAAATGCTAAAGCCATAACAACTGATTCCGGCTTTTCACCCACTCTAACTATTTCTTCTATATCACTACCTCTAACTGAGAACTCAACCCCAACATTGCTAAGGATTTCTTTTCTACGCGGTGAATTTGATGCTAATATAATTTTTTCCATTTACATCTCCTAATTAAGATAACTCTTTAAATAATAATAGTGCTATAACAATACCTATAATACTTGATAAATTAATTCGCATTACAAAGCCAATTGTTAGTTCCACTATTGCAAGATCTATCGTTACAGGGCTAAAACCAATCGTTTCGCCGTAAGACAGAACCTTAATATAATCTTTAAAAAGCTCTCCTATAACTCCACCAAGTACGAGTCCAATAAGAATTACTATAATAAGAACAAAGAAACTTTTATTATTATTTATTCGCAAAACTAACCTCCACATAAATATAATACCATTTATTTACATTTTATACCATTTTTTTGATTGTAGTAACTAAACAGTTCTCTGGCATTTTGTATACTTAATATTAGCATGATAACATACTTTACACAAGATAAGTAAAGCTATCTTTATTAAAATGTAACTATATCTGTAAGCCTTTGTAACTCTAGCGCTTAGTATGAGAAACAACTAGCAGTTCCCACTTCAATAAACGCAACTTTTATATAATAAAAAAAGTAGAAAGAATCATATGATTCTTTCTACTTCATATATCACAGTCACAAAAGTGACTTATGCCTTATTTTAAGATAAAACTCTATTATCTCATTTCAATTGCGTCTTTTGGACACTTTTTAACGCAAGCCGAACAACCAATACACTTATCGGGGTCAATTTTATGAATCTCTTTTACGCTTCCCTCAATTGCATCAACTGGGCAAACTTTAGCACAAAGTGTACATCCTATACATTTTTCATCTATTACAACTGCTGTTTTTCTAAGTGATAGATCTCCAGCAATTGCTTTTGTCGGACATTTTTCTACGCATATCATACAGTTTGTACACTTGTCGTAATCAATAATCGCAAGCATGTTTTCAACGTGAATTGCATCAAATGGACAATTTTTCTCGCATATTCCACAAGCTATGCATGCAACTGTGCAATTCTTTTTAACATGACCACCACGCTCTTTATTGTTACAATCAACTATAGTTAACTGATTATATGGCACGTAAGTAATTACATCCTTTGGACACGCTTCTATACATATACCACAAGCCGTACATTTGTCTGAATCTACTACAGCAAGACCTTTATCATCTACGTGTATAGCGTCAAATGGACACACTCTCTCGCATGTTCCAAGTCCCATACACCCAAATGAACAAGATTTACTTCCGCCAGATAACATATTTGCAGCTTTACAATCTTTTATACCATCATATACAAATTTTTGTGTGCATTTTTCACTATTACCTTCACATAATACTCTAGCAACCATTTTAGTTTCGTCACCAGCGTCAAGCCCCATAATAGACGCAATACCGGCTACACAATCAGATCCACCTACGGGACATCCATTAATAGGAGCATCTCCGTGAATTATAGCGTTTGCAAAACCATCACATCCTGGGAATCCGCAAGCACCACAGTTTGCACCAGGAAGCACACCTCTAATTGCAAGTGCTCTTGGATCAACCTCAACAGCAAATTTTTGCGATGCAAAAGCAAGTCCAGCACCAAATACAAGTCCCATAGCTCCAAGACTAGTGCCAGATAAGATAATACTTTTAAAATCCATATTAACCATCCTTTCTTAAACTAATCCTGAAAATCCTAGGAATGCTATCGACATAAGACTAGCAGTGATAAGTGCAATTGGAAAACCTGCAAAAGGTACAGGTACATCTGCTATTTCTAACTTCTCTCTAATACCTGCAAATAAAACTATTGCAAGTGAAAATCCTACAGCAGCTCCAACAGAGTGGAAAATAGTTTGCATAAGATTAAGTTCATACTGAATGTTAAGTAGTGCAAGACCAAGTACAGCACAGTTTGTTGTGATAAGTGGTAAGAATACTCCAAGAGCTTGGTAAAGCGTTGGACTCATCTTTTGAAGTACAATCTCTACAAACTGAACTAGTGATGCAATTACTAAAATAAAAGCAACTACTTGTAGATATTCTATTCCTAATTTAACTAATATATATTTTTGTACGAAATATGTTAATATTCCTGCAAGCGTCATTACAAAAGTAACAGCCATTCCCATACCTATTGCAGTTTCAACTTGTCTTGAAACTCCAAGGAAAGGACAGATACCTAAGAATCTTGATAACACAAAGTTGTTAACAAGGATTGCACTTACAAGGATTACAAATAAACTAGCATTTTCCATATAAAACCCTCCTTAATTAAGCAACTTTTTTTGCCTTAATTGTATTATTTAGTGCAAGTAATAAGCCCAGTGCTAAAAATGCCCCAGGTGGTAAGATCATAATTAGTGCAGGTTTATAAGAAGCCCACATTAATTGTGTTCCAAATATAGTTCCAGCTCCTATAAGCTCACGTACAGCGCCAAGTAAAATAAGTGCTAATGTAAATCCAGTACCCATTCCAACTCCGTCTAAAACAGAATCTACAACTGTGTTTTTAAATGCGTATGCTTCAGCACGAGCAAGTATAAGACAGTTTACAACAATAAGGGGTATAAATATTCCTAATTGTTGGTAGAGTGAATTCACAAATCCTTCCATAATCATTCCTACCACTGTAACTAAAGTTGCAATTACAACAATAAAAATTGGAATTCTAATTTTTGCGGGAATAATCTTTCTCATCATAGAAATTATTGCGTTAGAGCAAACTACTACTGCAGTAGTGGCAAGTCCCATAGCCATTCCATTTTCAGCTGAAGTAGTAACAGCCAAAGTAGGACACATACCTAAAAGTTGAAAGAATATAGGGTTTTCTTTAACGATACCATTAGTTAATATTCTTAATTTTTTCATAGTCTCCTCCTTATTTAAGCATGTTATAAACTTCAATTGCAAACATTACACCTTCTGTTACTGCTTTGGATGTGATTGTTGCACCTGAAATTGCTTGGATTTCATTATCTGCTGGTGGAATTTTAACCGTTTCAACACCTTTAGATGAATCAATTCCTTCGTATTGAGTATAGAATTTTGGAAGTGTTGCATTTGCACCAAGTCCTGGTGTTTCTGCGTGACTACCAATTCTAACTCCAATAATTTCACCATTTAGATCTATACCCGTTGTAACTTCTACCGCTCCACTAAATCCAATTGGAGCAGTCTTAACTACATAACCTAAAACAGTTTCTCCAGAGTATCCTATAAATACTTCTTTAACTTTATCATTTAAATCAACAAATTCTTTTAATTTTACCGAGTCTATTTCTTCAAATTTATCTGCATCAGGAATAACTGCAATTCTTGACTGCTGACTCAGATATTCTCTTTGTTCGATAATTTTATTTTTAGTCATTTCATTAGCAAATCCAAGAAGCAAAGCAGATATTGCAGAAACAACTAATAAAAGCGTACCTAATTTAACAATTTCTTTCATTATTTTGCACCTCCAAATACTTTTGGACCTGTGTATTTCTCAATAAGTGGTGATGCAACGTTCATTAGTAAGATTGAGTATGAAACACCCTCTGGGTATCCACCATAAAATCTTATTACAGCTGTTAACAGACCACATCCAAATGCAAATATAATTTGACCTTTTGGATTTGACGGTGAAGACGAATAGTCTGTTGCCATAAAGAAGGCACCAAGTACAAGTCCACCGATAAATATATTATATACACTCATGTATATGTCAAAACCTGTTATAAATAAACTAAGTACAAGTGTAGTTCCAATATATACAGCCGGTATTCTAATATTTATAACACCCCTATATAATAAATAAACTCCACCAATTATTAATGCTATAGCTGAAGTTTCACCAATAGAACCACCAACATTTCCAATTAAAACACTATTTAAAGATGGTAAATCGATTGGTAATTTATCTGCAATAATCGCAAGTGGTGTTGGAGCAGATACAGCGTCCATAGCATTTGTAGTAACCCAGTTAGTCATTTCTACTGGCCAAGAAGCCATAAGCATAGCTCTTGCAGCAAGTGCAGGGTTCATAAAATTGTGACCTAGACCACCAAATGTATGTTTTACAATTGCAATTGCAAATGCACTACCAACTACAGGTAACCACCAAGGTGCTGTTGCAGGTATATTCATTGCTACTAAAAGACCAGTTACAACTGCAGACCAATCATTTATCGATGGTTCTTCTTTTTTCATATATTTTTGTATTACATATTCTGTAGCTACTGACGCTCCAATTGCAAGAAGTATTAGTGTTAATGCTGGCACTCCAAAGAAGTAAATTCCAGCTGCAGTTGCAGGTAATAGTGCTATTACTACATCTCTCATAATTTTGCTAATCGATTCATTTGATCTTATATGAGGAGATGACGATACTCTAAACATTGATTCCATAACCAAATCCCCCTATTTACCGTTTCTTTTTTTAGAAATTATTTCTCGCTTAGCAACCCTAATAGACTGAAGTAGCGGTCTCTTTGAAGGACAAACAAAAGAACATGATCCACATTCTATACAATCCATCGCTTTATACTTTTCAGTCATTTTAAAATCATCTTTTAATGAATAAGCACTTATAAATAAGGGTTCTAAAAATGCTGGACAAATGCTAACGCACTTTCCACATTTAATGCAAGGACCTGTCCTCGGAAGTTTTGCTTCTTCCTTATTGAACACAAGTATTCCTGATGTAGTTTTTGTTGATGGAATGTTGTCTGTTGACGAAGCCATACCCATCATTGGCCCACCCATGATTAATTTTCCAGGTTCACCATTATATCCACCACATTGTTCTATTATTTCTTTTATGTTTGTTCCCACTTTAATCAGTATGTTTTTAGGCTCCATAACAGAACTACCTGTAACAGTACAAATTCTCTCTATTAAAGGCATACCTGTTTTAAGTACATTTGCAACAGCCGCTGCTGTAGCAACATTATTAACAACTGCTCCTGCTTCCATCGGAAGACCACCTGAGGGAACTTCCCTCTTAGTACAGGCATAAATCAGCTGTTTTTCAGCCCCTTGTGGGTACTTTGTATGTAAGCCTACTACTGATACTCCTGGATAATCTTTTGCAGCTTCTTTCATAATTTTGATGGCATCTGGCTTATTATCCTCAATACCTATAAATCCAGATTTTACGTCTAGAACTTTCATAAGAGCACGAAGTCCATAAACTACATCTTCTGCATTCTCAAGCATAAGTCTATGATCGGCAGTAAGATATGGCTCACACTCTGCTCCATTTAATATAACTACATCAATCTTTTTCTCTGGCGGTGGGCTTAACTTTACGTGAGTAGGGAATCCTGCTCCACCCATTCCAACAATACCAGCCTCTTTAATGATCTTTAAAATTTCTGTTGGCTCTAAATCTTCAATTTTCCCCTTTGGCTTTACAGATTCATGTAGTTCATTTAATCCATCTGACTCAATGACTACACACATATCTTTTCCGCCTGCTACTTCTTTTAGTGCGACTTCCTTTACTATGCCTGAAACACTACTGTGAATATACGCACTTACAAAAGATGCCGGTTCGCCAATAACTTGACCAACTTTAACACTATCCCCGCTTTGCACAACAGGATCACTAGGAGCACCAATATGCTGTCTTAGTGGTATAGTAACCACTTTTGGTTCAACAGCCTTCACTATGGCTTTGTTCTCCGAATGCTTCTTGTCGTGCGGAGGATGGATTCCACCAATAAATGATAAAAGACCCATTCATTCACCCCTTTAATAAAATAACTACTTCTACCTTGGCTAAATTATTGATTGTAATTATACAATCCTAAATATATCTGTTTTATATAATTTAAAAATTATTAGCCTACATCTGACCTACTTTTAGCCTACTTTTGACCTACTTACAACTTCTTTTAGAATTCAGAATATTATGTATACATCGTTATACTGTATACAATACACCAAATCTCCATCCCATATTTATTTTACTATAATTAGGGCTTGTGTCAATGAAAATGTTGAAATAACTGAATTTCAAATTGGCCGATAGTTAAATTAATAACGAATTTTAATGTTAGTTTCACCTTCAAATCTTCTTGAAAGCACTAAAATACATACGGACTAGCATTCGTTTTCCAATTAGTCCCTTAATTAAGTAAGATAATAGAAATAGAATGTTAAGAAAATACTATACTATTGACATATTAAGTTATTTTCATTTCCACATTTGCCTTATATATATTTCTAATTATTGATTACATATGATAATCTATTAACATTTTAAAAATTTTGCCGATATATTTCTAGGGTATTAATCAATTATAAACAGCATTTATGATAAGATTAATATAATTATACTAACAGTATTTAGTCTTGATATATATTATTACTATAGGCTAAATTTCAAATAAAAAGGTTGTGACATAATGAGAATAGTTCCGATTAGTGCAGTAAAAAGCGAAGCAGTACTTGCAAAACATATATATAATGCAACAGGAAATATACTTTTAAAAAAAGGCGTTAAGCTTACTCAATCTCTTCTTCTAAAGATTGAAGAAAATAATGTTTATACAATTTACATTAATGATGAATATTCTAATGAAGAGATAAATGATGTGATACGACCTGAGATTAGACAAAAAGCTGTCCATGCAGTTATGGAGACATTTAAAAATATTGAATCAAGTAATAGACTTTCTAAATCTGGAGATCCAGGTCTACGAGAGGGACTTATTATAAAAAGCATGGAAAAGTACCTAGATACGCTAAAGTCTATTTCTAAGTTTATTATTGATGATTTAACCAATAACCATAACCTACTAATAAACTTAGTTGATATTAAAAATATTGATAACTATACTTATCAACATTCTGTAAATGTTGCAATTATATCTTTAGTTATTGGTATAGAAATGAAATTAAGTAGAGAAAACCTTCAAACACTCTTTATGGGGGCACTTCTTCATGATATTGGCAAAACTTTGCTTCCTAGAACTTTGCTTGCCAAAAGAGAAACTTACACTGATGAAGAAGCTGAAATTATTAAGGAACACTGTGAACTCGGTTATAGATATCTAAAAGAAAACTTCACACTTCCAACACAGTCATACATAGTCGCACTTCAGCATCACGAAAGATATGATGGTAGTGGATACCCTAAACAAGCAAAGGGAGATTTAGTTCATAAATTTTCAAGAATAGTATCAATTGCTGATTGTTTTGACTCTATGACATCTGATAGACCAACTTCAAAAGCTGCACCTGTAAATGAAGTTATAGAATACATTATGGGTTCCGCAGGCTCGCAGTTTGACTTTGATATGGCTACTATCTTTTCCAGAAAAGTTATACCTTATCCACCTGGTACTTATGTTAAACTTAGTAGCGGAGACGTTGCAGTAGTTAGAAGTATAAATCCAAATTTTCCACTTCGTCCAAAAATTGAGATTATAAATAAATCCTCAAGTGACTACCGAAAAGAAATAGATTTAATGGAAACTACTAATATAGTAATCAAAAATATACAGTATGAAGATCCTAATATTTAAGTCTTCTATAAGAAAGGGTGTTTATCATATGATAAACACCCTTTCTT
>JBARWW010000124.1:0-1927 GCA_049647005.1 Acidaminobacteraceae bacterium
GTTTAAACCCTCTGAGTCGAATACAACTAGTGAAATTCCTATTATAAGTCCAATTGTTATAGAGAAAAAACCTGATAAAAATACCATGTAAAGCGTCTCTAATGTTGGTGTTAATAATAAATCTAAAATTTCCATATTTCCTCCTAGGCGCTAATCTTAATGTGCTTTAAAAACTCTATCGACTCTTTTTCTTTTGGATTATTTATAAGTCCATTTAGTGTATTGACCTCTATAACTCTTCCACCCTCCATGATTGCCACTCTATCGCAAATCTTATCTACAACTTCCATCTGATGCGTTATAAGAACTACTGTAACTTCTAGTTTCTTGCAAAGATCTTTTATAAGATCAAGTATACTTTTAGTTGTTTTAGGATCAAGTGCGCTAGTTGCCTCATCGCAAAGTAGAACTTGGGGTTTTGTTATAAGTGCTCTTGCTATTGCAACCCTTTGCTTTTGACCGCCACTTAGAGTAGAGATATATGAGTGCTTTTTATCTGATAAAGCAACTAAATCAAGTATCTCATCAACTCTCGTCTCTATTTCATCTTTTGACACTTTTGCAAGTTCTAGTGGAAAGGCAATATTGCTGTATACATCTCTTGAACTTAGTAAATTAAAGTGTTGAAATATCATACCTATGTCTTTTCTTATAAGATTTAGTTCTCTTTGACTTTTTTGAAGTATATCTTCATTTCTTATAATAATCTTTCCAAAGTCTGGTGTTTCAAGTTTATTAATACATCTGATAAGTGTTGATTTACCCGCTCCACTAAGACCAATTACACCAAATATCTCACCTTTTTCTATACTTAGCGAAACATTATCTAGTGCTTTTATTTCGCCGTCAACACTTTTAAATGTCTTAGAAACTTCTTTAATCTGTATCATTTTGTATTCTCCTTTAATTGCATTTTATGTAACAATATTACATTGTATGGTTGTAAAAATAACCGGTTTGCCCAGTTATTTTTTTAAAGTTTAAGAAGTATTTTATGCAACAAATCTGTTTAATTATTGTTTCGATATTATCAGATTTGTTGTAATAAAAAAAGCCACTTCCAATTGAAGTAGCTTTAAGGTATCTTAAATCTCATCTTCCGGAATCTCCGCTGGATTTAGCACCTTGAATAAACAGGTTGCCGGGTATCATAGGGCCAGTCCCTCCACCACTCTGGATAAGTTGTATTTAATTTTTAGTTGTTGTTCGCGTTTCTTTGTTTAAAACGTTAACCACATTCTAAGTGCATATTGGAGTTCTGTCAACAGCATTTTTTAATTTTTTTTAATATACGAGAGTTTATCCTCATAACAATCAGCTCTTAAGCGTTGATATGACTTGATTTCAAATTATATGATTTTAATGATTATTTTTTAAAAATGTGTTCCATTTTTGAAATAATTCTCTTTTTCCATGTCGATAAAATAGACTGCAATGTTTTCATAATTATATTTTGACAAGAAATCTGTAATTATATTTGCTACTGATTGTTTAGTTTTATCACTTCTACTAAACCATAACATCTCTACAAATACGTGATTAGTTACACTCTCTTTTCCATCTAAAATATAGATTGATGGTATATACTCAATTGTAAAATGTGCCTTTGAAGAATCCATAGCTAAAGCTAATTTATCTATCAAATCTACACTAACTTCCATAACTTCTTCTTTTTTTAAACCTCTAAATCGTAAGTGTGGCATAATATCCTCCATAGTTTAAATATAATTTTTAATGATTGTTATAAATTATAATTAGTATATCAGAAGAACTTTTTAATTCAATTAGAACAAATGGATTATACTTTCGTTAATGCATGAGTCTATTTACAACAGTAGATAATTAATCTATCAATTTTAGTTATTTTCAATCTATAAATAAAAAATAGCCTACAGCTATAAGTCAATCTAATGCTTAAGGCTATATG
>JBARWW010000125.1:0-3937 GCA_049647005.1 Acidaminobacteraceae bacterium
ATCATAGGTATAACAGATTTTCCTGATAATCCAAATTTCCTAAAATATCTATTCATTATAACTGCAACTCTTGACATATATCCACTATCTTCTAGTAGTGCTAGAAAAAAGAACAAGATCATTATGATTGGTAAGAAACCAACTACAGCTCCAACTCCACCAATAGCTCCACCAACTATTAAAGCTTGTAGTAGTGGACTAACACCTATACCTTCCAAAAAATTATTTGCAAATGTTGGAATCATCTCACCAAATAATACATCGTTAAAGTAATCTGATAGGTATCCACCTAGTCCATCGATTGAGAATGAATAAACACCCCACATTACAATGAAAAAAATTGGCAATCCTATATACTTATTAGCAACGATTCTATCTAACTTATCTGATAAAGTGATTTTACTTAAGTCAGTTTTTTTTACTAAACTCATTTTTATAACTGAGTCAGTATAGGCCATTCTAGCTTTGTCCATCTCTTTTTCTGATGAAGCTAGAATACTTGGGCTAATTTGTTTAACACCTGATTTTCCAACTTTAATTGCACTCTCAACAAGTTCTCTTAAACCTTTTTCATTTGAAGCAGATATTAATATAACAGGGCAATTAAGTTCTCTGCTAAAAATATCCATATCGATCTTATCGCCTCGTCTTGCGATAATATCACTTTTATTAAGAGCTATAACTACAGGTATACCAATTTCCATTAACTGACTTGTGAAAAACAAACTTCTACTAATGTTTGCACCATCAACTATGTTAATAATAACATCTGGTTTTTCCTCTAAAACAAAATCTCTTGTTATAGCTTCTTCACCTGTAAATGGTGATATTGAATATGCTCCTGGCAAATCTATTATAGTAACATCTTTTGCATTATACTTATTGCTTAAGATGGCTTCTTTTTTATCTACAGTTACACCTGCCCAGTTCCCTACATACTCTGTTTTGCCCGTTAATTCATTAAATAGTGTAGTTTTTCCTGAGTTTGGATTACCCGCTAATGCTATTCTCATAGTAGCTCCCTTCTTTTGCAAATGACAATCATTATCATGTTGCATTTGAAAAAATACCGCAAACCGGTAGTTTATATATAGTAATTAACCATTTAAAATCTTATAACCTACATTCTTCTATGGAAATTTGCTTAGCCATAGCTTCGTCTATAGCAAATCTACTATCTTTAATATTTATAACGTAATTTCCTGCCAGTATTGATATCAAAGTGATTTTCTCGCCTTCATAGCAACCTAAGCTAAACAAGAATTTTTTAGTTTTCTCCTTGCCACCAACATCTAAAACATTAAATGTACTCCCGATTTTACCTTTGGATAATAACATAAATCTTCACCTCTTCTCTCCAACTAATTATATATAACCATAAGTTAAATTTTTAACTATATGGCATGCTAAAAGATAATATCCTACCTACTGATAAAGATTATCACAGTCATTTATCGTTGTCAAGAGTAATTGAGAATTAATTTCACTACGTTTTTATTCATTCTAATAATTTCTCCAAACAACAACTTGATTTTTTCCTTGTTCTTTAGCTTTAAACATTGCATTATCAACATTTTTGAACCATGTACTTGAAGATTCGTCGCATTTTTTTTCAGCTACTCCAAAGCTAGCTGTGACAGTCCCAACTCTATCATGCTTTATATTTTCTACTATTATTCTTATATTCTCAGCAAGAATTTCAGCCATTTCAATAGACGTATTTGGAAGAAGTATAATAAATTCTTCGCCACCCCACCGAGCCATAACATCAGTTTTTCTTATACTATTTTTAATAGTTAATGTTGTTTTTCTTAGAACGTCATCTCCAACATCATGTCCCCATTCATCATTAACCATCTTAAAGAAATCCAAATCTAATAACACCATAGAAAGTGGCATCTGTTCTCTTTCATGACGTAGTATTTCATATTCTAATAGGTGGTCAAAATACATTCGGTTGTGTAGTCCTGTTAAGTTATCAGTTGTTGCAAGATTAACAAGCTCAAGCTCATAGTTTTTCTTATCTTGAATATCAACAATTATACCCTCTGCAATATTATCAAACAAATGAAAATCATCATAAATTTTATATAACATTAGATTAGCCCAAAATACTTCACCTGTTATTTTTTTTAATTTAACTTCAATGTCTAAAGAACCTTGACTACTATATTCATCCCTCGCTTGTTTATGTGCATTTTCAGATTCAAATATGCTACTCTCACTAGATTTATAAAACAATTCAAATTCTTTAAATGACTCACATCCAAACATTTCAAGAAAATATTTGTTTGCTTCTACATAATCTAGATCTGAATTTAACGAAAAAATTCCAACCGGTATATTTCTAAAGAGCCTCTCTAGTTTTATTTCATTTGTTTTTATTGCCTTGTATGCTTTTTCAAGTGCATTTGATCTAAGTTTAACTTCTTTTTCTAGATCACTACTGTATGAATCAAGTTTATTTTTCATATTTTGAATATTATTTGATAGCATACCAAACTCATCGTTTCTATCAATTCCATAAATTTTTTCATTTGCTTTTGATCCATTTTCTTCAATACTCAAATTTAATTTTTGAAATGGATCTATAAATACTTTTTTAATAAACATATTTATATTTTGAGCAAATATAGTAAATATAATTAGCGTTATTAATATGACAGGTAAAAAATTATATATATTAAATAGTGCTGTAGAATCGTAAAATGTAACTGCATGTAAATTTGTATTCTCAATTGGTGAGATTGCAACATAATTATATTTAGAACCTTTTAATTTTAAAATAATATCAGATTTTGGATTAAGTAAATACTCATCTATCGACTTAGTAAATTCTTCATCATCACTAAACTTATATATTGTTTTTTCTATAGTATGGCTTTTAACATAACTATTTTCTTCAATATTTTCGAGTACTTTATCAACTTGAATAGTTCCAAATTCATTTATAATTACAGTTTCAGCAGCTTTATCTGAGTATTTTTCATACGTACTTTCAAGAAATGGATTTATATATATACCTGTTCCAATTACACCTATTCTACCATTTTCGTCTTCAATATTTACGTTAATCCAAATTCTCATTGTGTTTATAAATCTATCTACATCTACATTTAGATCATATAATTGATCCATATTCATTGTAGTAAAATACCAAATATCCTCTGGGTTTTCCTCATCTAAAACACCCTTTGCCTTAAACTCTTCATAGCTTACGTTACCCTCTAAGTTGTAATAATTCTTAGACTTATCAATAACCAAAAAAATATTTTTGTCATCAAAACTATTTATATAATTTTTCATCTCTAAAAAGGCTTTTCTCTTTAGTTCTTCATTATATTCATCCTTAATCCATTCAATAATAACTTGATTTTTAGTTGAGTTAATAGCAAGCCCTATCTCTTTATTCATCTGTGAATTTACTTTTTCAACCATCTGATCCGAATATAATACGGCGTAATCTTTAGAAATATTATCAGATATAAGCTTAAGCTGAACTAATATAATAGTCATAGAAACTAACATAGTTATAATTGCTAATAGGTATAAAAAATTTCTCAATTTATGATCAATGCTGTTTTTATATTTCATTAACCTCACCACCTTATTTGTAAGCTGTCTTGTCACTTATATTTATACCCGAGTATTTAGATATTAATTAAATTTTGATAAATTATTGATCTTTAAACTCACTATAAAAAAGCCACCTTAATATTAAGGCGACTTAATTTTGTAGCTTATACACTTGAATTTATCATTCTTCTTATCATTCTATACAATATTGGTTTCATATCTTCTATAGTTGATGGTTCTTTTCTAACAATACAGCTATATGCTGCTGAACTCGTAAGTTCTATTATAAGAAAGACTATTTTTTCAAGCTCATCATCTTCATAATTCGACTTATTTAATGTCTTGATGGCAAACTTAAGAG
>JBARWW010000126.1:0-2122 GCA_049647005.1 Acidaminobacteraceae bacterium
GCATATAAGAATAATTTTGCTTATACAAATTTTCATCTACTATTTCTCGCTCTATATTCTCAAACGGCTGTTTAAGAATAAACTCATATACCTTAATATAATTAATAAATTTATCGTTTTTCAAAAATTTCGGATAATCAATGTAGAATTTTTCCCACTTAACCAATCTGTCTATTTCACGATAATTATACTCTATATTCATTCCAAGCTCATCGTATTCATAAGACTGGTTATATCGCTCTTCTTCTCTTAGTTCAAGGTACTTACGCATACCTTCTGAAACATACGCTTCCACTTTAGAAATCACAAATCCTTCTAACTCTGATGTATAAATATTATCGTAAAATACATCAAGTTTTATTCCAGAGCTTATAGAACTTTCAACCTTAAGTTTCAGATTTTGATCTTTAATTTTACTTAGATCAACAAATCCTGATGGGTTTTTTCCATTATAGATTTCACCCAGTTCAGTATATGAATACATACTATAAGAAGCAACATCCATATATTTTGTGTAATAGTCTAAAAATATAGCAAATAACTCATCGCTAATTTCTGTATTATCAATGATTTTACTCATTTCTTTAAATGAAGTAAGTGCAGTCGGTATACCATTTAGATCAAGAACGTCTAAATCTTCAATTAGTTTTGTATATTTTGCAATTGATTTGTTTTTTACAAGTTTTGTATTTGATACATTAACTGCACCTAACCAGTCTGTAGATTCTTTGATCTTAACCTCGTACCACGACTGATCATGCATTGCGTAACTGTTGTTATATAGATCATTTTCATCAGTATCAACTATAAAGCTATTACCCTTTACTAGTGTATTACTATAATTATCTTTTTTAAAGTAGAAATACTCTAAATCATTATTTGTTATAACACAGTTATTAAAATTAATGGGTGTGTCAGATTCATTCATAACAAAGTATTCATAAGAAACATATCCATCTGATTCAATCGAGTTATTATTATCAAAAGTAGTTTCATTAAAGACTATCTGTGTTGAGTTTTTAACTCTTATTAGTGCTTCAAACACTGTGTTATCATGAATGTTTCCACCGACAACTTCTATATCACTAGAATTTTCTATAATCATAGCACTATAGCTGAATTCATATATATTGGGGTTTATTATCCTAAACTTTCTTGAGTCTTTTATATCTATACCAACAGTTCCACTTCCATATAAATCTAAGTTCTCAAGTACTACATCATCACTAAAATCAAACTTAAATACTCCACCAGTACTTTCTCCGAGATCTTTTCTATGACCTGCGACGATATTTTTTATAGTAAGATTACCTACTTCTTTAAATACCATAACGTTCGAATATCTAGGATCAATTACAAACTCTGGCTTAGAATTTTCGTCACCAATAATTTTTAGGTTTTCAACCTTGTATATAACTAGTTCTCTTCCATCATATGTATCTTCGTATTTAATATATTCGTTATCAATTTTTATACTTAGTAGGTCATATTCACCAGAGGCTACTTTTATAGTCCTATCGGGTCCGATTGCTGATAGAAATTGTTCAGTTGTTGATACCGATATAACATTTTCTTCTATAGCTGGAATCTCTTTTTCAGCTATTGGATCAGTTTGAACTTCGTCTGTTTTGCTTTGACAGCCGCTTAAAATTAAAACTAACATTAAAAAGCACAATGTTAATATATCTTGTTTACTATTAATCATAATTCCTCCCTGATGTTTCGTTATAAAATGTTAATATATAACGCATACTTAACTCTCTAAGTTTACATTAATTAACTAAAATATACACTCTTTATGAATAATTGTAACTTAATTTTAATTGATTAAAAACTTCTTTAAATACACAAAAAACCTAGAGAAAAGTTATAAATACACTTATCATCTAGGTTTAATTTTAAATTAATTTAAATTTCTATCTTTTGAAATTTATAATTTTCAAGTTAGCCCCTTATAGATTCGATCATTATAAATATTAGTATACTCTTGAAACTTGGTATCCTATTTCACTTAAGCCATTAATAATTTGATCAACATGATCATGTCCATTAGTCTCACATGTAACTTCTAAAGAAACATTCATAAATCTATCAGTGTTCTTAAACTGATTATGCTCAAGCC
>JBARWW010000127.1:0-5227 GCA_049647005.1 Acidaminobacteraceae bacterium
TGATTATCCAATAAATGAACTTAAAAAATTTGATTTAAAAGGACGTGGAGGAGCAGAATTTCCTACATGGAAAAAATGGTCAAGTGCTAAAGAAAAGCAAGCAGATGAAAAAATATTGCTTTGTAATGCTGATGAAGGAGAGCCAGGATCATACAAAGATCGTGACTTATTATTAAAAGATCCCTATAAAGTAATAGAAGGCATGATTATAGGTGCGTACTGTATAGGTGCTAAGCGAGGTTACATTTACATAAGAGAAGAATATGACTATATAAGGAAAAAGTTTATCGTAGCATGCGAAAAAGCAAAAGAAAGTGGATTTTTAGGTGAAAATATCCTAGGTGAAGATTTTGATTTTAATATTACAGTACATACAGGTGCAGGTGCATATGTATGTGGTGAAAATTCTGCATTAATAGAATCAATGCAAGGAAGAGTTGGTAGACCCAAGTTAAAACCACCTAGAGTTGGAGAAAAAGGTTTGTTTGATTTACCTACAATGGTTAATAATGTAGAGACCTTTTCATGTGTTGCAACAATACTTATAAAAGGTGCAGAAGTTTACGGTAAAGAAGGTACAAAGCAGAGCATTGGAACTAAAGTTATTAATTTAAGCGGTAATATTAAAAAACCAGGTACATATGAAATTCCCTTTGGTGTAAGTATAAATGATATACTTTATAAACTTGGAGAAGCGCCAGATAATATAAAGTTTATCCAAACTGGAGGAGCATCTGGACCTCTTATTCCAAGGAGTATGTTTGATTTAAAATATACTTACGAAGACTTTAAGGAAAAGGGATTTTCTATGGGTTCTGGATCTATTATTGCTGTAGATGATAGTTTTAGAGTTATAGATTATCTTATAGCAGTAGAAGAGTTTTTTAAACATGAATCCTGTGGTAAATGTACACCATGTCGTGAAGGTCTTAGACAAATAGTTAAAATACTTCATAAAGTAGCTGACGGAAAATCTATAAGTGATGACTATAAAAAACTTTATAGAATATCACATGTTATGATTGATTCATCATTCTGTGGACTCGGTGAAACTGCTCCAACAGCAATACTTACGGCTTTTAAATATTTTGGAGATGAAATAGGTTTAGATAGCAGTTTTAACTTTGAGTGGGAGGATGAAAATGATTAATATAAAAATTAATGATCAAGAAATCCAAGTAGATTCAGATATGACAATACTTGAAGCTTGTAAAATACTAGATGTAGATATTCCAACATTTTGTCACGATGATAGATTAAAAGCTCATGGCTCGTGTAGAATATGTGTTGTAGAAGTTGAAAAATCTAAAAAACTTTTACCAGCATGTTCTGTTAAAGTAAAAAAAGATATGGTCGTAAAAACTCACTCGAGTAGAGTTATTAGGGCAAGAAAAGAGATACTTGAACTTATGTGGGCAGTACATGATAATGATTGTTTATCGTGTCATAAAGCTGGTAACTGCGACTTACAAAACTACTGTTTTGAATATGGAGTTAAAGATAAAGTATCCGAGTATGATCATGAACTTACTAATCATATAGATAAAACTAATGGATTTTATACCTTTGATAGAGATAAGTGTATATTATGTACAAGGTGTATTAGAATGTGTAGCGAACTTCAATGTAGTGATGCAATAGCTCTTAGTGGTAGAAGTACTGACACCCATGTAACACATCCATTTGAACTCGGAATGACTCATTCATCTTGTGTATCATGTGGTAATTGTGTTGATGTTTGTCCAACAGGTGCATTAATGGAAAATAAAAAGAAAGCATTTAGAGAATGGGATGTGGAGAAAAAAGTAAAAACTACATGTGTTTATTGTGGAGTTGGTTGCCAAATAGAATTAGTAGTTAAAAATAATAAAGTAGTAAGAGTTGACCCAGTTAGAGATGCTGTTAATAAAGGACTTTTATGTGTAAAAGGCAAATTCGCATTTAACTTTATAGCTCATCCTAATAGATTAAGAGTACCACTTATTAGAAAGAATGGCGTGCTAGAAGAAAGTACGTGGGAAGAGGCATATGATACTATTGTAAACAAAATTACTACTATAAAAAAAGAATATGGATCTGACGCTTTTGCAGGTTTTTCATCTGCTAAATGCACAAATGAGGATAATTATGTAATACAAAAGATGTTTAGAGCTGTCCTTGGAACAAACAATATTGACCACTGTGCAAGGCTTTGACATAGCTCTACAGTTGCAGGTCTTGCAGCTACATTAGGACTCGGTGCTATGACAAATAGTATAGGAGAAATAGAAAATTCAGAACTTATGTTTATTACAGGATCCAATATTACTGAAAATCATCCTGTAATTGCTACATTTGCAAAAAATGCAATTAAAAAAGGTGCAAAACTTATTGTAGCAGATCCAAGGCGTATTGAGATAGCTGATTATGCTGATATATATTTACAAATAAAACCAGGAACAAATGTATCAATGCTAAATGGTATGATGAATTATATAGTAAAAAATAATTTATATGATATAGACTATATCAATGAAAGATGTGAAAATTTTGAGGCAGTTAAAAAACTAGTTGAGAATTTTCCAATTGAAAGAGCCGCGCAGATTTGCAATGTAGATGTAGAAGATTTAAAGGCTGCAGCTAAGTTATATGCAGAGGCTGGTGTTGCAAGCATTTTATATACTATGGGTGTAACTCAACATAGTAATGGTACTGACAATGTTAAATCTATCGCTAATCTTGCCATGATGTGTGGAAATGTAGGAAAAGAATCGGGTGGAGTTAATCCATTAAGAGGACAAAATAATGTACAAGGTTCATCAGATGCAGGAGCACTTCCTATATATTATCCAGGATATCAAAAGGTTATTGATCCCAAAGCGAGGGAAAAGTTTGAAAAATTATGGGGAGTAAACTTATCGGAAAAAAATGGATTAACAATTCCTAAAATAATGGAAGCTGTTAATAATGATGTGATCAAATTCATATATGTAATGGGTGAAAACCCAATGGTATCTGAACCAGATTTAAACCATTTTGAAAAATCATTAGAAAATTTAGATTTCCTAGTAGTACAAGATTTATTTTTAACTGAAACTGCAGAGAAAGCAGATATTGTACTTCCCGCAACATGTTTTGCTGAAAAAGAAGGTACTTTTACTAATAGTGAAAGAAGGGTACAGAGAGTTAGAAAAGCTGTTAATCCACCTGGTGAGGCAAAGGAAGATTGGGAAATATTAAATGAATTAATGAAAAGATTAGGATATGAAAATAATTTTACAAATCCTAAAGAAATTATGGATGAGTTTGCTACTACAACTGATAAGTACGGCGGTATTTCCTATGATAGGATAGAGGAAAATGGGATTCAATGGCCATGTCCTAGCAAAGATCACCCGGGAACTAAATTACTTCATAAAGATAAATTTGCAAAAGGAATTGGAACATTCCAAGAAGTTGGCTATCTCCCTCCAGCAGAAGTTGTTGATGCTGAATATCCACTAATACTTACAACTGGGAGAATCTTATATCATTTCCACACAAGGACAATGACGGGCAAAGAAGACGCAATTAATGCGATCGCAGGTAAAAGTTATATAGAGATATCTGCAAACCGCGCTAGAAAACTTGATATTTCAGATAATGAACTTGTATCTGTTATATCAAGAAGAGGCCATATAAAAGTAAATGCACGTATTACACATATGGTGTCTGATGAAGTTGTATTTATACCGTTCCATTTCTCAGAGGAATCTGTTAATAGACTGACAAATGAAGCGTTAGATCCAACAACAAATATACCTGAATTAAAAGTTTGTGCTGTAAGGGTAGAGAAAATTAATAAGGATAATTAATTCTTAAAGAAATAACTGTAGCATTTAATGCTATAGTTATTTTTGTATATTGGATTTCTACGATTTTGTTGGGTTTTATAAATAACATATATAATGACTTAATATGCTTGCTACTAGAGGAGAGAAAATGATAGGTTGCTTGTTTGATTCAGATCCTAGTGTGAAATGGAAGGTTCAGATGGATTTACTTTAAAAAATAATGTTCAAATTACACATATAGATTATCTCTTTTATCAACATAGATATACTTTAGGTGTATAATGATAATAGCGGCCATCGTTTTGGCAACTTTTCTTGTGTTGAGCAGTCTCATTTGTTATAATTTCATTGTGACAAATTCAGACATTTTTTATAGGATGGGATAATACTAACGATTCAAGTTGAAAAACTTTGTAATCAGTTAGAAGGATTTAGTGAAGAACTATGAGTAGTATGGAGGGGAAAATGACTGAATTATTAGCTCCAGCAGGAGATATGGATGCTTTAAAAGCTGCAATTTCTAATGGTTGTGATGCAATATACTTGGGAATGCAAAAATTTGGTGCACGTGCATACTCATCTAATTTTGATATAGAATCGTTAATAGAGGCTGTTAGGTATGCGCACCTTAGAAGTATTAAAATATATGTTACAATGAATACCATCATTTTTGAAAACGAAGTTGAAGAGATGAAAGAGCAGATAAACAAATTAAACGAAATCGGTGTTGACGCAATTATCGTTCAGGATCTAGCTGCTTTCGATTATATAGTTAAAAACTTTATTGATATGGAAGTACATTGTTCAACTCAAATGGGACTAGATGATTTAGACGGAACTTTATTATTAAAAGAACTTGGTGCTAAAAGAGTTGTTCTGTCTCGTGAAGTTGATATTGAAGAAGTAAAAGAGATAAGAAAAGCAGCTAAAATACCTTTAGAAATTTTTGTTCACGGTGCTTTATGTATATCTTATTCTGGAAACTGTTTAATGTCTGGATTAATGGGATATAGAAGTGGAAATCGCGGAAGATGCGTTGGTTCATGTCGTAAAGAGTATGAACTAATTGATAAAACAAGTGGAACATCTTTAAGCGAAAACTATATTCTATCAGCTAAGGAATTAAACACAATCGATTATATTGATGATTTAAAAGAAATTGATTCGCTAAAAATAGAAGGTCGAATGAAAGAGACTGCCTATGTTGCTAATGTTGTATCAAGATATCGCATGGCTTTAGATAATAAAATAACTAAGGAAGATAAAGAAAAACTGAGTAAAACATTTAATAGAACATTTACTAAAGGCTATTTATTTCACGAAGACATTAAAGATATTACAAATATTTTAAGACCTAATAACTTTGGTTATGAAATCGGTAAAATTAGCAAGAGCGTTAAAGGCATGTATGAAAT
>JBARWW010000128.1:0-9949 GCA_049647005.1 Acidaminobacteraceae bacterium
AACTAGGGGCCTCTGGAGTTCCTATAATTTGCGATTTTTCTGTTATGCTTGAAACGTTCAAGATATCAATACAATATCTTTCCTTACCAAGTTTAAAAGCAACAAATTGGTTCACAGCCATTGTTTCGCCTCCTAATTTTTCTTAGGTAACTCATCAACATAAGTAATATCGATATTATCTAATCTCTGCTTAAATGATTTTCTAAATGTTTTTAAATACTCTTCTCTAAGTGTTTTTTGTTCCTTTAACTCAGCATCTGTAAGACCTTCACCTTTAGCTTTGTTAGAAAGAACACCTATTCGTTCTAATTTTTCTTTTGACAACATATATCTTCACTCTCTCATTTTATAATTTTATAGGACCTATTGCAGATTCTACGCCTTCTACTATAACATGATTTTTAACTAATTTATATACTTTATTTATATCTTTATACATTGGCCTATCATCAACTAATTTATCAACTTCATTTCTAACTGCTTTATATGCTACCATTGTTCCTTTTCCAAGTTTAGATGAATCACCAAAATCAATTGCTTGTGCTGCAGCTAAGACTTCTATAGCAAGTACATTCATAGCATTAAATAATATTTCTTTAGCTTTTCTAGCTGCAATAGTTCCCATACTAACATGGTCTTCTTGGTTTGCAGAAGATGGAATAGAATCAACACTTGCTGGATGAGCAAGAACTTTATTTTCTGAAACTAAAGCTGCTGCTGAGTACTGAGCAATCATAAATCCTGAGTGAAGTCCACCTTTTGGAGTTAAGAATGCTGGTAAGTTGTTAAGTGCAGGGTTTACTAATCTCTCAATTCTTCTCTCTGATGAATTAGCAATCTCAGCAATGGCTATTCCTAAGAAGTCAAATGCAAGCGCCATTGGCTGTCCGTGGAAGTTACCACCTGAAATAGCAACTTTATCATCTGGAATGATAATTGGGTTATCAGTTACCGAGTTAATTTCTATATTAATTTTATTAATTACGTAATTAAGAGCGTCTTTACTTGCTCCATGAATTTGCGGTAAACATCTAAGTGAGTATGCATCTTGAACTCTAAGTTCACCTTGTCTTGAAGTAAGGCCACTGCCTTCTACAAGTCTAAGTAAGTTCTCTGCTGTATCCATTTGACCTTGATGTGGTCTAATAACATGAATTCTTGGGTCAAATGCATCAGTAATTCCATTTAATGCCTCTAGACTCATAGACGCACTAATATCTGCAAGTTTTACAGCTTGTATAGCATCATAAGTAGTTAATGCTCCTACAGCGGTCATAACTTGTGTACCATTTATAAGAGCAAGACCTTCTTTAGATGTTAAATGTATAGTATCTATGCCAGCCATTTTCATAGCTTCTGCTCCTGTATATTCTTTCCCTTGGAAAAGTGCTTCACCTTCTCCAAGTAGTACAAGTACCATATGAGACAGTGGCGCTAAGTCTCCACTAGCTCCAAGAGAACCTTTCTCTGGAATAAGAGGAGTTACGCCTGCATTTAGCATTTCAAGTAATTTTTCGATAGTACTAAGTCTTATGCCAGAGAAACCTTTTGCAAGAGCATTTGCACGTAGCAACATAACTGCTCTTGATATATCTTCATCAAGGGGATTACCAACGCCTGTAGCATGGCTAACAATTAGATTTCTTTGTAATTCTTGTGCTTGGTCTTTTGATATTAGAACATCTGAGAATTTACCAAATCCAGTAGTGATACCGTACACTACTTTCTTCTCATCTACAAATTCCTCTACAATCGCACGTGATCTATTTATTCTATCAATTGCTTCTGTTTGAATTTCTACCTTGTAACCTTTTCTAGATACATTTACTATGTCCTCGATTGTTAAACTATTACCATCAATATATACTGTTGACATTTAAAAGCCTCCTTGTTTATAACACTTTTCATTATATGAATAATTATATCAAATAAGTTTCATTTTTACCTTTTACTTTAGTTAGTTAAAACCCTAAAGAAAAAGGCCTAGAAGCATTTAACTTCTAGACCTTACATATATCAACAGTTTCATTTTTTTACTTTAGCAATGTGAATTGATGAATTTTTCGGCTAAAGTTTCATTTTTCAGAAAATAACGACTATTATCTTTTGCCTTTTCCGCCGCCACCACTTTTTTTGCTTTTTCTAAACGGTCTAGACCCACCTTCGATAACTCTAACTTTTGATGATCTTTTAGTATTAGCTTTATCTTTTGATGCAAAATCTTTATCAGATGCTTTAAAATCAGCTGATTTACCTTTTGTATTTGTTCTATTTTTGTCATTTGATTTATTTCTATCATTTGATTTACTAGAGTTTTCGCTCCTATTTGAAGAATTTGAGCTTTCATTTCTACTTGACGAATTAGAATCACCATGTGATTTTGAACCATCTGAAGACTTAGAACTGTTTTTCGATCTTCTATTAGTTGATTTTCCAGATGAATTACCTTTATATCCAGTTTTAGCTTGTCTTCCCTGATAACCAGTTCCGCGAGCTTTGATTAGACAATCAGGACCATCACCTATTAAATCAGTTCTATCGGCTTTAACTAGTGCGTCATAAACCTTCTGATAGTTTTGAGGTCTACCAAATTGAAGTAATGCTCTTTGAAGCGCTTTCTCTTCACCAGTTCTTGGAATATAAACTTCTTTCATAGTCCTTGGATCAAGTCCAGTATAGAACATACATGTAGAAATTGTACCTGGTGTTGGGTAAAAGTCTTGAACCTGCTCTGGCTGATACTTAATCTTTTTTAAATAAAGCGCAAGTTCAATAGCCGAGTGCAATGTACTACCTGGATGTGAACTCATTAAGTAAGGTACAATATATTGATCTTTTCCAAGAGCTTTATTGGTACAATTAAATTTATTAACAAATTCATCATATGTTTTCCCAGCAGGTTTGCCCATCATATCAAGCACTTCATCAGCTATATGCTCTGGAGCAACTTTTAATTGACCACTTATATGGTGCTCGGCAAATTCTTTAAAGAAAGAATCGTCCTTATCTGCCATTATATAATCATATCTAAGACCTGATCTTACAAATACTTTTTTAATACCATCTTTCTCACGTATTTTCCGAAGCAAGTCTAGGAAGTCAGTATGGTCAACAATTAAGTCTTTACATGGCTCTGGATATAAACATTGTTTATGTTTACAAGTTCCAAACTTAAGCTGCTTTTTACATGAAACATGCCTAAAGTTTGCAGTTGGTCCGCCAACATCATTTATATATCCTTTAAAATCTTTATCAAGTATTATCTTGTCTGCTTCATCTGATATAGACTCATGACTTCTCGACTGAATTATTCTACCTTGGTGGTATGTTAGTGCACAGAAGTTACACCCTCCAAAACAACCACGCTCTGAAATTATACTATGCTTAACTTCTATAATCGCTGGAATACCACCCGCAGCTTCATACATCGGGTGATAATTTCTTTGATAATTAAGTGCATAAACATCATCAAGATCTTCTCTTGATAGAGGCATAACCGGAGAATTTTGAACTAAATATCTATCTTTATGCTTTTGTATTAATATGCATCCTCTAATTGGATCTTGCTCATCGCCTATTTGTTTAAAGGCTTTAGCGTACTCAACTTTATCTGCTAAAACTTCTTCATAACTTGCAATTTCCGTATAATCATATACCTCATCCTTACTATCGACCATAAAACAAGTTCCAGGTATATGTCTAATATACTTAACATCGATTCCATCATTTAGATAATTTGCAATTTCTACAACTTGTGTTTCACCCATTCCATAAACTAACATATCTGCTTCTGAGTCAACAAGAATTGATCTTCTTACTTTGTTATCCCAGTAATCATAGTGAGCAAACCTTCTAAGGCTAGCCTCAACACCACCAAGTATTATAGGTGTTTTTTTATAAGCACGTCTTACCATATTAGCATAAACTATAGTCGCTCTATTTGGTCTAAGTCCCATTTCACCACCTGGTGAATAGTAATCCTTTGTTCTAAGTTTCTTACTTACTGTATAGTGGTTTACCATAGAGTCTATATTACCTGCAGCTATTAAAAAACCAAGTCTTGGTCGTCCAAGAGCTTTAAAATCGTCAACAGTTCTCCAGTTAGGCTGAGCTATAATACCAACTTTAAATCCAGCATTAACTAACACTCTAGATATAATCGCATGACCAAAACTAGGATGGTCTACATACGCATCACCAGATACTACAACAAAATCGACTTGGTCCCATCCAAGCTTATCCATATCTGCTTTATTTACCGGTAAAAAATCATTTACTATCATTTTTGCTTCCTCTTTCCATATAAATACTTCATAAGGGGAAAAAGATGTCCGGCTGGACATCTTTTTCTTTATAATATTAATCCAATTACAGATTTTATAGAATTCACAAAATTAAAACTACTAAAATCAAACTCTCTATCCTTTATAGGAACTGTAATTATTATCTGTCCTTTTTCAATTTCTCCATCATATAACGGAACAACTATACATGAGTTCCAATTTGGAGTAGAACTTTCATCATCAAATTCTGATATATCATTCCAATTTATAAAGAAGTCGCCATTTTCTTTATATCTAAACATATTTACTAGATCAATATTTAAAGACTCTTTGCCAAGCCATTCCTCTACACCTCTTTCACGGGTGTAAATTTCACTTATATCATTATTTCTAAACTTTATAATTGAACACTGCTTTGCGTCTGTTATATCCAATATATTTTTTATCATAGATTCTAATTTCGAAACTTTATCTATTTTATCATTAGAAACAGATAGTATGTTTACAACACTTTGTATAGTTCTGGTGTCCGTTGATATATTTCCAGTTAATATACCGGCAAGTTTATCAAAACGACTATTATCTTGGCCTATACCAGCGTTCCATATAGTTGTTCTGTTACGTCCATTATTTTTTGAATAATACAAGGCTTGATCAGCTCTTTCTATAAGCTCATCTTCACTAAGACCGTAATCAGGATATGTTGAAATTCCAAAACTTAATGTTATTGGCTTATTCTCACCAATTTCAGTATTTTCTTTAATACATACTCTAAGTTTTTCACAAACTTCATAAGCCAAATCTTTATCTGTGTCTGGTAGTAAAATAATAAACTCTTCACCACCATATCTACCAACATAGTCGGACTTTCGAAGCTGTGTTTTTAAGATATGTCCAATACCACGTAGTATTTCATCACCTTTTCTGTGACCATATATATCGTTGATATTCTTGAATTTATCAATATCACACATTACAACTGACATATTTTCACCACTTACTCTTGCGTTATTTAATTCAAATGGAAATACATCTTCAATATATTTTCTTAAATACACCCCAGTAAGTTTATCATTAGTTGATATTTGCTTCAAGTTATAATTATCAATCATTATATTCATCATTTTAATAATCGATTTTGTTAGCTCAAAATTCTCCTTACATATGTTGTTAAATACACGACTCGATTCAATATAAATATAACCTACTATCTTTTCTCGATTAATAAAGTTTTCTTTTCTTCTCCTACCTAAATCATTAAGGTTCGACATATTTTTTTTAATTGGCATAACAATTAAGGCTTTTTGATCTTTTAAAAGCGCGTATCTATTCTCACTACTGTTTAGATCATTTATAAATATTCCTTTTTCATCACAACCTGTATTTTTAATAAATGAATTTATATCTGGTGCTATGCTACTATTATCTGTTTTAATGACATCGCTAACATTTGAGTCATCATCAAGAAGAAAAACAAATCCTCTGTCTCCAACTGTTTTTTGAACAAGATATAAAAGAGCCAGATATATATTATCTTTTTCCTCAGAAGTAAATAGTGAAACAAGTTTATCGACAGTTTCAAGTTTAATTCCGTATTTAAGTTTAAAAGAATTGTATACAGAATCTATAAATTTATTGTTTTCTAATAAATCTCCTATAATTGAAAAATCAAAATAGTTTTCTGTCGAATTATATTCAAGCTCATTAAATAGCAACTTTTCTTCGGAGTCATTTTTCCCTAGAATCTTTCTTCTTAAGCTATTAATTCTATTTTTAAGTTCTATCTTCGATTCATCATGTATCAGATAATTAGACCTATGTTCAGAACTTAATTTTAGAGTTAGCTGCTTTACTATATCAAGGGATGTCAAGTAACAGTTAGCCGCCTTATAATAATCATCTTTGAAGTAATACTCATCTCCAAGTTGCTTATATAAGAACCAAAGGTCTTCTCTTACTATATCATCAGATGATTCCTCTATAAGATAAATATAGTAATTGATTCTATCATCCTTAAGTATACCCTCAAGAATAAGTCGTTTTGCTTCAATCATAGGAGTATCTACTCTAGTTCGAAGTGCCGAATCCAAATCCAGTATTTTTTGAACCAGTATATACTTCTGTGAATTAGCAAATCCTTTTGCAATATCAAGTAGTGTTTCCCTAAAAAATCTACAGTCATTTAGATTTTCGAGAGAATTGATATATGAAAGAATTTCAGCTTTATCTATATTTTTTTCTAGATTAAGATAGTTCCTCTTATTATAATCAATTGTCATACTGTAGTTTTTGATAATCTTATTATTAAACCTTTTTTTGTTATCAGAAAACTGAATGTATTCTACAATCCACATTTCTGCCATTTCAAAGTTTTTAGTTTTTATAAAATATTCCACATGAACTATATGATAGTCTTTTACGAAACTTTGTTTATTTTCAGATAAATTATACTCAAGTTGCATCTTCTTTATAAGAATATGAGCTTTATCATATTCGCCAAGTCGTATAAACAACCTACATTGAAGCAATAAAATACCAAATAAAGTTGTTGTATTGCCAGATTTTTCAGCAAGTTGTCTCGCTTTATTTAAAAAATGAGTTGCTTTAAGATAGTTATCTTCACCAAGATATGATTCGCCTATATTTTGATAATATGCTTCTCTTCCATCTGGTATATTTAGACCATCAAGCGTCTTAATTATTTCTTTAAAGTACCTACGCGACTTTTTGTTTTCGCCGTGCAACTCAAGATAAACAGCTCCAATATTATTATATGGTTTTGTAGCTTCAAAATTTTCTCCGAGTTCTATAAATAAATCATAACTTTTATTGAAGTTCTTTAAGGCTCTGTCCTCATTTTCGGACATAAATTCATGTTTGCCAAGTTCATTTAAGAATTTTGCTATATAAAATTTATTTTGAAGTGATTCAGAAAGAGAAAGATATATATTAACTAAATCATAAAACTCACCCAAATTATCTTTAACCATATAAACTTTGCAGAGTTCTATCGCACTATCAAATTCACCGGTAAGATACTGAATTTTTTTTGCAGTCGCAATGTTGTCTATAAGTATTTGTTCAGCCAAATTAAGTTTGTTTTGAAGTACATATATATTTGACATCTTATTTTTAAGATCAATCACAACTATATCTTCTTCATTCTCACCCACTATATCAAGCGCTTGTTTGTATTTTGATATAGCTTTTTCATATTCGCCAACAATTGAAATCAGATTACCAATTTTAAGCAGTATCTTTGGAATCTTCTCCACGTTATTTTTGCTTTCATATATTTCAATTGCTTTTTCAAAGTATTTAAGAGCTTGTGAATGAATATTATAATCAATCATCTGATCACCTGCAAACACACAAAATTTTGCAGCTTTTTCAAATTGATTTGAATTTATCAAATGATATATAAGTTCCTCACTCACAAGGCTTTTGTTTACCATTACTTCATTTTCAATTATATCAGCAGATTGTGAATGATAGCTTATACGATCACGTATATCAATACTTTCAAGTATCATTTTTCTAATAGTCTTACTTTCAATATTATAAGTGTATCCCCAGTCACCAAATCGTTCGGCTATAAGTCCGTTTGTTGATAGTTTTTTTAATAAGAGATCTAAATTATTCATTTCTAAAATACTCATTAGAATACTTGATCTAACCGGAATCTCAAATATAGATATTAATTGCATTAGTTTGAATTCATCTTCACTCAAACTTTGTATTTGTGAGTGTACATTTTCTTCAATTTCCTCATTAAAATTTATATCTGACATGTTATCTAATTCTTTAATAAACCATTTCTTCTTATCATTTATATATATTTTTTCTGTCAAAAATAAATTTTGAATTACATTTTTTATAAGTCTTGGATTTCCATTCAATTCTTTCATAATCTGAGCTGTAAAATTAATGGGCTTCTTATTCATACCAAGAATTTCTTTTACATACTCATTAGCATCATCATAATTAAACTTAGAAAGAGCCATTGGCTTAATATTATTAGTTTTAATCCACTTTTTAAAAGTTAACGTATCTAAGAATTCCTGTTTTGATGACCCTACTATATATAACTTAGTCTCAGTTTGATTACGAAGTAAGTAGCCAATTACATTTAATTCATACTCGCTTAAGTTTTCAATATTATCTATTAGTATAATAAGTTCACTATTTTGAGTATATTCAGCAATAAAATTATAAATTCTATTTGATAGTTTTAGATTTTCTTTATCTGTCTCAAGAACCTCCGCTAATTTAATACTCCACTTTTTTGCAAGTGAAGGTATTAGTTTAGCTATTTCATTACCATATTTTTGTATTAAATCTGAACTAACTGAGTACTCTATAATCATTTTTTCGATTATTTTCTTAAAGTTTACAAATGGTTCGCTTCCCTCCTGAGCATTTATGTGTATAATATGATCGCCATGATATCTCATTCGAAAAGCTATTTCTTGAATAAGTCTTGATTTCCCCACACCTTTTTCACCATAAAAAAGTGTTGAACGTCTTTGAATATTATTTTCAAATTTATCTGATACTTCTCTGTAAACTGTTTTTATTTCTTTCTCTCTACCAATTAGCCTAGTATTCATATGAATTTGATTGTAATATTCTATATCTGACATATCTATTTTTAGTCTTAAAAGACTCCTTAATTCAGAAAAAACGTTTTCTAATAAGTCATACCTATCATTTATAAATGAACTAGTCATTTTTCTAATTAGACTATATACTTCATTATCACTTTTTGAGTCAAACACTTCTGATATAGAATATTTGTTTATATCATATCTATAATAAAGGTAAAAAATTACATATCCCAGAGAATAAACATCTGATGAGTATATATAATTATCATCCCAAAGTACTTCTGGCGCTATAAACATAGTGCTATTTGAGCTATTCAAGTTTACTATGTCGCTATAAGTATTTACATAAACTAAATTTTTAAGTTTTAATTTAACTTTTCCATCTTCTTTAAGTATTAATATATTATCCATATTTAGATATCTATATACTATGCCTCTAAAGTGTAAAAACTCTATTAACATACATATCTGAGATAAAATTTGTCTTGAATCTTCTCTTGTCAAGTCAACATAATTAACTAAATTTTCAGTTTCAACTTTTTCATAAGTATACAGATATTGAACCCTATTAATTTTCTTATCATCTACAATATTTAGAGTCTCAAATTCATAAATTTCACTTAAAAATCCATGTTTAACACTTTCATAGAATCTAAAATCTTTAATAAGTGATCTTACAAATATTTCATCTGAATATTCAGCGTTAAAAATTGTAAGATTCATATGATTGTTACTTTCAATTAAATCAATAACCTCAAACATTTCTCCAACAGCATTTGCATTAATTTTTTTTATAACTTTATATCGCTTATTAATTATTTCCAAGGAAAAATCCCCCAAGCATCGAAAGTTCTAATTACTTAAGAACTTAATATTTTTTATAAAGGCATAAGTGAATTTAATAGTTTGATGTTTTCAACTAGCTCATCCAACTTTTCACTTTTACACTCTGAAAGTACACTATCAAGATATAACCTTCTCGTATTTAAGATTTTTTCAATTAAATTATTACCCTTATCTAAAACTTCAATCCTTACTATACGTCTATCTTTTTCATCT
>JBARWW010000129.1:0-12202 GCA_049647005.1 Acidaminobacteraceae bacterium
GTCTTGAATGATGTAGGACCAGGTCTTACGGTTGCAGGTACACCCGCAAAAGAGATATAAGCTTTGCAAAGAACTTGTAATTTACTAGTAAGCTTATTGAAACAAATTTATGATAAACTTAAAAAAACGCTAAAATTGGAGGCTTATATATGGGTAAAGTAATTGGACTTTCTACTCCTAATTTACATATGGATATAGTGGAAAACCTAAAAGAATGCATAGAAACTGGTTGGGTATCAACTGGTGGAAGGTTTATAACAGAGTTTGAAGGAAAGATGGCAAAGTACGTAAAGGTAAAAGATGCTATAGGAGTTCAGAGTGGAACTGGTGGACTTCATGTTTCTCTAGAAATACTTGGAGTTAAAGCAGGAGACGAAGTAATCGCACCAACGCTTACTTTTATAGCAGCAGTAAATCCTATAACATATCTTGGAGCTCAGCCTCTATTTATGGACTGTGATGATTCTCTCAATATGGATCTAGACAAACTGCAAGAGTTTTGCGAAGAAGAGTGTTATATGCATGGTGGTGAACTTTATAGTAAGGCAAGCGATAATAGAATACCTGTTATAGTAGTTGTTCATGTATTTGGTAATCCAGTAGATATGGAACGCCTTATGAATATAGCTAAAAAATATAATCTAAAAGTATTAGAAGATGCTACTGAAGCTCTTGGATCTTACTATACATCAGGTGTGAATGCTGGAAAACATTGTGGAACTATTGGAGATATGGGTGTTTACTCATTTAATGCCAATAAGATTATTACTACTGGTGGTGGTGGTATGATTGTTTCAGATAATGAAGAATATATTAAAAAAGCAAGATTTTTATCAGTTCAAGCAAAGACTGATTCTTTGTACTTTATCCATGATGAAATAGGATATAACTATCGTATGACTAATCTACAAGCGGCGCTTGGAACTGATCAAATCGATAGACTAGAGAGTTTTATAGACCATAAGATTAAGATGTATAATAAGTATAAAGAAGCATTAAAAGATATAGATGGATTATATCTTGTTGAATTTAATGATGATACTAGATCAAACCATTGGTTTTATTCTATAGTGGTTGATAAGTATGTATACGGTATGGATAAAGATGAATTACTTATTAAGTTAAACGAAGCTGGTATTCAGACTAGACCCCTTTGGAGACTTATCCATAAAAATAAGCCATATGTAAATCATAACGCTTATAATATAGAAAAAGCATATTTCTATGAAGAAAACATACTTAATGTACCATGTAGTACAAATTTAAGTGATGAAGATTTTGAAACTGTGGTGGGTAAACTTAGAGAATTTAAAAAATAATAAACTTTTATAAGGTAGCATTACGAAATTATATCGTATATGCTGCCTTTTTAATTATATGCCTATAAAGTATATTTTTAAGCATATTATATAACTATTAAATAGAAAATCATCTATATATAAGAGTTATATCTATCCACAAGGTTACAAATATATGATAAAAGCCCCAGTATCATGATGTTTAACTAATTAATTGTTATAATTAACCTATTATATAGATTACGGAGGTAGATATGAAAAAGATAATTTTAACAATGATTTTGACATCACTAGTTTTTAGTGGTTTTTCTTTTGCACTAGATATTGACTTAGATGATAATATAGATCCGATTTCACTGGATATGCTTTACCGTAGTGGGATTATTTCTTTAGAGGAAAAAGAAGCATATATAGATAACAATGTGCAGGTAGAATCTGATACTTTTAAAGAACAATTTAATACAGGTGAAGTTGAGCCTGATGCTTATGAAGTTAGTCAAATTGATGAATTTCTTATTAAAAAAATAAGTCAAGTTGGAGAGTCGACTATAAAGATTGATTTTACTCAAGAGTTAAATGATAGAGCCTTAGCTAAGGTGTATTACGAGATATATGAAGATGAAAAAAAAGTATTTAATTATATGGATTTTGAGATAAGAGTTGTTCAAAGTGATAAAAAATCTATAGTTCTTAAGTTAAATAAAGAAGTTTTTAAGTTATCATCAAAATACCAACTTAGAGTATCGTCATCACTGACTAGTGCATACGATCTTAAGATAAGCCCATATTCTAAATATAGCTATGAATTTTTAACTTCAGAAGTGAACTTGAAAAATCTAGAAGTATTATCATATGAAGCTTACAAAGATGGCTTTATAGATATCAAATTTAAAAATGAAGTTGAAAGTAGATTTATAGACAACAAATCAAAATACATATTTACATTTAATGGTAATAAATTTATGTACTCTGCTAAAAGTGTATATTTACTAGAGGATGATGATGGTATCGCTCGAACTGCAAGGGTTCACTTTAATAGTTTTGATCAAAAGTATGATTATAAACTAGATCTTAGCAAGTTTAATATAGCTAATAATTATTTTGAGTTTCCAGGTGGAGTGGCTATGTCTAAAGTGTTTACTATAAGTGATATTGACCTAATAGATAATTATACGATTGATGTAACTCTAAATACTGCTATTGACTACAGAAGTAAGCTTGGCCAAGTTAGAATTAAAAGTGGGGCACTAGTAGATAACTTTGAGGTCAATGATAAGCATATAATAATACATCTAAAAAAAGATGCTGGTCTAAGTTACTTAAGTAGCTACAGTATAGAATTTATAAATTTTCTATCAACAGATAATAGGAAACTTGAAAATCTAGCATATACATTTTTAACTGAGGATAGGGAGGTCTATGAAGACCATATACTTCTTAAGCCCTTGAGTGCAGAGTGGGTCGGACATAATTATATACAAATAGACTTTAATAAGCCTGCTGATTTAAAAAATAATGCAAATGCATATATTCGATTAAGAGATGAGTATGATAAATCAGTAGCTATAATGAATGTCTATCAGCTAAGTCCATACAAATGGATTATTAAAACTAAGTCAGGATCTTACGGAAGCAAGTATGTAGTAAATATAGATAAGCTGCCTGAAAAAGGAAATCAGTTCAGATCAGATAAAGAAAGTATAACGATTATGAATTAATCTTCGTATAATTGCATAGTTAGGCGAATATTGATATATTATACTTATGAAAAAAATGACAGGTGGGTTTAATATGCAGAAAAAAATAAGGCAGATGTTCTTAGTCTGTATGGATGTAGGGCTACTATTTGTATCATATATTATGGCGTTTTTACTTAGATTTGAATTTGATATAAATGGAGTAGTAGCTAATAGCTTTTTTACTATTCTTTTGTCAAACATACTTATACTACTTCTTATAAAAGTTCTAATATTTAAGTTGCTAAGTATGTACGATAGCCTTTGGAAGTATGCGAGTGTCGAAGAGGCGTTTCAAATCATACTAGCTATGTTTGTTGCAACGGCTTCAACTGCCCTGTATCTTCATCTTAGGGGTTTTTATCTACCAAGAAGTATATATATAATAACTCTTATGGTAGATACATTTTTAATTGGTGGATTTAGATTTTCTTATAGGGGGCTTAGACGTTTTAAGGATATGGACTTTAAAACTATAGGATCTAAAGGTAAAAATATACTTATAATTGGTGCAGGTGATGCTGGGATTTCTACAGTTAAAGAGATAAGAAGGAACCCAAGTATTAACTATAATGTTGTAGGTTTTATAGATGATGATAAGTCAAAACATGGTCAAAAGATACTTGGAGCTAAAGTATTTGGTGGCAGAAATGAGATTGAAAAAATAGTTTTAAATAAGAGAGTAGATGAAGTTATTATATCTATACCATCTGCTAATAAGAAAGATATACGTGAGATTGTAGATATATGTTCTGATCTTGATTGTACCCTAAAGACGCTTCCAGCCTTATCTGAGTTAATTGATGGTAAAGTTGTAGTTAGTGATATACGTAACATAAAGATAGAGGATCTACTTGGCAGAGATGAAATAGAGCTTGATACAAGTGGCATCAGTGAATTTTTAAGTGGTAAAACGGTATTGGTTACTGGCGGTGGTGGTTCTATTGGTAGTGAGCTATGTAGGCAGATTATGAAGTATAATCCTAAGAAACTTATGATTCTAGATATATATGAGAACACAACTTATGAGATTCAACTAGAACTTAAAAGAGCTTACCCAGATATGGATATAACAGTTCTAATTGCATCAGTTCGTGATAAAGTTCGCCTTGACAATATATTTGAAAAGTATAGACCTGAGGTAGTTTTCCACGCGGCAGCTCACAAACATGTCCCACTTATGGAAGATAGTCCATTTGAGGCTATTAAAAATAATGTGTTTGGTACATATAATGTAGCAGAGATGGCTGATAAATACAGCGCCCAGAAGATGATTCTTATATCAACGGATAAGGCGGTTAATCCAACCAATATAATGGGATCTTCAAAGAGAATAGCTGAACTTATAGTTCAGTCTAAAAATATAAACTCGGCTACTGAGTACGTTGCAGTCCGTTTTGGAAATGTACTTGGTAGTAATGGCTCTGTTATACCACTCTTTAAAAGACAGATTGAAGCAGGTGGGCCAGTTACAGTTACACATAAAGACGTTACTAGATTCTTTATGACTATACCTGAAGCAACTCAACTAGTTATACAGGCTGGTTCAATTGCAAAGGGTGGAGAAATATTTATACTTGATATGGGTGAGTCAGTAAAGATAATAGATCTTGCAAAAGATGTTATAACACTTTCTGGACTTAGACCCTATGAAGATATAGATATAGAAATCATAGGACTTAGACCGGGTGAAAAACTATACGAAGAACTTCTTCTTAGCGAAGAGGGTGTTGATCTTACTCATCATAAAAGTATATTTGTAGCCATGCCTTATAGTGGGGACGTCGCAGAGTTTTATGAAAATCTTAAGAAATTAGAACTTATAATAGATAAGGTTAGTAAAGCAGATCTCATCAAAGAAATAAAGACTTTTGTACCTACTATGGTAAGTGAGTTTGAGTAATATAAGTTCAAATAATTGAAATTTACTTGTAAGTGTAGATGTAAAATACGTATATAGTATTTATATCTACATTTTTTTTGCCTAGAAATAGACCTGATAAAACTACTACCCACGAAACATTAACTTATGATATAATAATCCCTAATTAAACCAATAAATGGATAATGATTTGTGATATTATATTTTCGAACTAGGGTATAATCTTTAATACAGATATTCTGTGAATATTTTATAACTTTAAAGAAGGTGACTAGTTTGAGAAAGAGTTTATTAATAGTATTTATTTTGATTTTAATTATTAGTTCAGCTACATATGCAACATATAATAACACAAGCGACGAAAATCTAACCTCAGAGGACTTTAAACTTAACAGTGATATAGAAGTTGACGCAGTAACTAGTGCTACTATGAGTCAACCTGACCTTGAAAATCCACTAAGAGATTACACGGAAATGGAGATTTATAATATGACCATAGATGCCATACTTGTTATGGTGATGTTTATAGTTTCTATGATAATACCACTTGTACTTAGAAAAATTAGAGGAAAACACATTGGCAGTAAGTAGTGCCAAATATAGATTAAGAGGATGTGATTAATATGAAGAATTTGCCTAATATAATAACTAGTTTTAGATTTTTATTAATACCATCGTTTGTGTATGTGTATTTTTCAAGTTCCCCAAATAACCTTAGAAATGCCTTTATTATATTTATAGTTGCTGGTATAAGTGATGTACTTGATGGCATGATTGCTAGAAAGTATAACTTAGTTACAAAGCTTGGTACAGTCCTTGATCCACTTGCAGATAAACTCATGCTTATGACAGTTTTACTTTGTCTTACCTATACTGGATCTATAACACACTGGGTTCCAATAATCGTTGGTATAAAAGAGTTTATCATGATTGCAGGAGCAATATATCTGTATTTTAGTGGTGAAAAAGCTGTTATACCATCAGATAAATTTGGTAAAATTGCAACAGTGTTATTTTACGCCGCAATTAGCGTTATAGTATTTGATATAAATCTTGCACTATCAAAAGGCGTTATGCTTGCAGCCGTAGTAGTTACAATGCTTGCCTTTATAAATTACCTTAGAATTTATATGGATATGAAGAAAACAAGTAACTAATAAATTAATAGAGAGTAGTATAAAGAATAAAAAGCATCTTTTAACTTTTGTTAAGAGGTGCTTTTTATTTTTAAATCAAGAGTTCTTCTTAGAATCAGGTGAAATTTGCACACTTTACTTACTAATGTAAAAATAATTCTATTACAAATATTAAAAAACATGAGTTATGCACATTACAAATAGTATAAATGGTTTATTTTGTTAAAAGTATTTGCGCTTCACAAGAAAACTATGGTAAAATATGTAAAACAAAACTTTTTGGAGGTTACTATGAAGAAAATCAAATTAACACTGGTTATAATAGCTTTTCTATTTCTATCTTTAAACACATCTACATTTGCATCTGAAAGTGGAGCAAACATTCCATCCGACCTTGAAAATCACTGGTCAAAAGAAAGTGTAATTGAATTAATTGAGAAGAATGTAATAAGTGGCTATCCTGATGGAACATTCAAACCTGATGCTGAGATCACGGTAGCTGAGTTTATCAAAATACTTATGATAAATAATCAAATACCACTTGGAGATAAGGGCTTAAATTGGTATGACCAGTATATAAATCCAGCTAGAGACTTAGGACTTATACAAGGTGGAGAAATTACCGATTATAATGTTTCTATTACTAGAGGGGAAATGGCTAGGATTATAAGTAGGTCACTTAATTTGAAATTAGAAAAATATCATCTTTATCATGATTTTGAAGATGGTTTGATTTTTAGAAATTTAGATGATTATGTTGAAAATGTAAAAACTAATAATATTATGGGTGGCTATGAGAATGGGAAATTTGAACCATTTAAAACTGCTAGTCGTGGTGAAGCTTCTAAAGTCCTATCAAATGTAAATAAGTATCTTGGTGATAGTGTAGTAATGCCAAATGTAGAAAATATACCACAATATAATGCTGATGGATCATGGACAGATGAATGGTTTTTGGCAAATGCAAGTAACATGGATAGAAATTCAAATTATTCGGATTACTTAGGAACATCAAATTTTTGTTTTAAAGATGGCAAATTAGTTATAAATTCTAATTTCTTTGAAGAATTAACTATACAGACAGTTGAAGATCCTATTCAAAATGAACGGTTATTTAAATTAATAAAATACTATATGCAAAGAGCATATGAGACTAATAGATATGCAAGAGTTGAATACTGGCAAGCTACTTCAAGGGGTGATGCAACTATAAGAGTTGATTTTTCTCCAACATATATGGGTATGCACTTGGGTTATCTTGTATTAGATTTTCCACTATATCCTGAAACATATATAAGTGATAGATATAAAAGCAATATAGGGGCTTGGAATAATCAAAGAGTTGATGTTATATGGGAAATAGGAGCTATGGGAGATAAGAGTGGGTTTCCATCTTATATAGACTATATGAATGGTGTTGAAAGAAATAAATATTTAGAAAAGCATGGTAATATTTTTGAGCCATATAGGGAAGTTGCGGAAGAAAGTGCTAAGATGCTTTATGGTGATAGTTGGAAAGAAATATTAGCTTATATGTTAAATGAAAGGGATAAAAACTTTAAAATAGTAGACTATGTAAATTATAGTCAGCTAGAAATAAATAATATAAAACTTCATAATTCTAATGGAGAATTTGGTGAAGTAGAATTTTTAACAGAAATTAAGTAGGTGGATATATGAAAAAGCTAAAAAAAATAACTTCATTACTTCTTATAATTACAATGCTTATATCTATAGTAGACTTTAGTAATATATCATTTTCAGCAGATTCCATAGAAACTAATGTATCTAAATTAATTAAAGATATGAGTGATTCTGATGCTAAATCAACTATTGAACAATATTATGGTGATTTTTATTTATCTAAAGATAAAAGTAGAGAAATATCTCTAAATATATTAAAACTTTATAGATTAGTCGCTTATATAGAGCCTTCTAAAAACACTGGTAGTTATAGGGGTAGTGGACAATTAAAAAACAATGAATACAGATATTTTGGTACAACATATGATGGTCAAGGTACAGTAACTAATCCTTACTTTGACAATGACGCAAATTCAGGAAAAGACCTTAGATTAAAAGACTGGCAACTTTTTAATGAAAACTTAGCAACTTTTAAAGATACAGCAGATGTTCAAGATAAGCACTTATTTTTTTCAGAACTTTATGATCCAGTAAACAAACTTCCACGAAAATTATTACTTGCTGGCTCATCAGTTAATATGAGTCAAATTTTAAAAAGTAAAGTTCCAAGTAGTGAAATAATTAAATTAATGGAATATTCACAAGTTGGCTCAATACCTACAATAAATAATGAAGGTAGTATTATGATACAACATTTAAGTGATTCGGGAATTTTATATTATGATTCTTTTGTCGTTGAACCACTTGATTTAGGTGATACTTATAAAACAGAAGTAAAAGCAATATATCCTGATGGTGGAAAGTATAAATTTGTAAAAGATGAAGATGAACTTGATATTGAAGTAATGGTTTATACAACTATTGATTTTGCTAGTCCCTTAGCTAATGTTAATGAAGTTTTTATTCAGAAAGAACAAAAAATTGAGCTTAATGAAAAACTTCAAGGTGCTACTTATCAAAATAGTGAAGAAAAGCAACATAAAGTATTAGAGTCAAGATTTCAAATTACACTTTTTAGAAAAGATTTCACGGTTGGCGAGGAAAACAATTATGAATTAGAAGCCACAGCACACCTTAAAAGTAAATTTGGTGACGAGATAAAGGTTATAGGTAATGGCTTTATAAAGGTTGAATTAGAGCCTAATGATGTTGAAGCAGACTTTGATATCTTCCATGAGAAAAAAGCTGTTACAGAGTCAGTATTTGCCATTGGTAAAGACGTAATCAAGCTTAAAGATGATGAAAGTCCATATCAAACGATCGAGAGACTTTCTTTAAAAGCTGATTTAACTTTAAAGCCTTTAATAAGTTTCAATGGTGAAACTGTTAATTCAGTAGCTTATCAAAACTGGCTCATATGGAATTATGATATAAGTGGCTTTGAATATTTTAGTAATGAAAAAGGGGATATTGTAAAAAAGCTAGATAAGACCAATATGAATAAATATATAGGTGAAGATGGAACTATCACATTTAAACTATTTGTTAGGGATGATTATGATGCTACATTTGAAGTAATTCATAGTACAAGTCTAAAAATAGACTATAAAGGTGTTCCGCTTATTCCAGTAAATAGACCACCTAATGCTAATGTAACTTCTAAAGATTACATGAAGGCAGGAACTACTACAAGTTTCTCAGGACTTAAATCATATGATACAGATGGATATATCACTAATTATGATTTTAATGGATATGGTGGATTTAGAACTATAAACTTAAATGATGAAGGAACTGGTGGATATGGCACTCCACTTATGATTGGTGATGCAACTATAAGACTTACAGTTACAGATGATTCTAATTTAAGTGGAACTGATAATAAAAATATTAGAGTAATATCTCCTATAGAGCATAATGAAGTGCTTAGGGGAGTCCACAAAGTTAATAGAAAGATTACACTTGATTCAAGACTAGATAGTGGCACAACATATTATCCATCTAGTTTATTTGAAACTTCATGGACGATCGATCCAGTAGATGGGCAAAGTAGAGATTCAATTAAATGGGACACGGATAATCAAGGTAATTTAGTAGATGTACTTTTTAAAGAAGAAGGTATTTATAAGATTAAAAAGACAGTAAAAGCTAAGTGTACATATCCAAATGATGAAGAGTTAATTATTACTGAAACTATAGAGCGTGGTATAAGAATTTATCCGGATGAAAAACCAGTAGCAAAATTTGCTCTTGTAAAGTACAATTTACGTCAGTTATTAGATAGTGGCTATTCAACTATAAAAGTGTATGACACTTCATATAGTCCCGATATGGATAAGATTTATAAACGTACATGGTGGTATAGATATGATGCAAATAATGATGGTAATTTTGATGATGAAGTGTATCAATTAATTGATAGTGTAAATGATAAAAAAGAAATTGCTCTAAGAGTTTTAGACGTTGGAAGATATGAGTTTAAACTTAGTATTGAAGAAGATTATACAGAAGATACTATTACGAGATTTTTAACTCCAAGCGATATACATAAAGATAATACAGAAGATATGGAAAAATACCAAAGATTTGCAGAAGTGCTGAATGTAGCGCCAGTTGTTAAACTTGAAGAAAGAGCCAATAAAAAGATAGAAATGATTCTATTAACAGATTATGAAGGAAGTGACAGAGCAAATTTAGAAAGTGAAATAGCACTTCTTTCAAAATCTATGCAAGAAAAAAAGCTTAATCTTATAAGCAATAACATATCAATACATGATGAAGGTAATAGCTCTATTATAGGTCAAAGAGAAGTTCCGGTATTTGAATACTATAGAAATGTTTCGCTTAGTATGTATTACGATTCTTATTATAATGAAAAATTTTATGGGGATTATTCTACTACTAGAACATATCCCGGTATACTTTCTTATAGTCAAAGATTAGAAACTGCACATAAAACAGAAAAAGATGCAAAACTTCTTCCGTCTTATCCACTAGCCTATACAACAAACCACTATCAAGGTTATAGTTATAGTACTGATAGTTCTTCTTCTAATTTTAGAAGAATGCGAGGTGGTTCTCTAGATGTATATGATGAAGCAAGTGTAAAAAGGGCTACGATTAAATTTAGCCAAGTTCTTAATATATTCGTTAATTCTAGGTGGGGAAATTCAGGTGTTGCCGATTATAATTCTTGGAGTTTTTATGGTGGAACTATGAGACGTATGGTTGGATATGTTGATAAAGAATTTAAAAAGGGAAGTCAAGTTAGTATAAAGTTAGAAAACATAAACTCTTTTAATTTAGATAAGGTAAAAAATTTGGAATTAGATATAAGTAGCGATAAATATATTGTTATACTTACAAAAAAATATGATTCAGTTAAATCAATCGATGAAACTTTTTTAAAATATTTGAAAGATAATAATTTTAAAGTGAGATACTCTATTCCTGATTTATCTGGTGTTTCTGATGTTGAAAAAACAGCTAAAATAATATTAAATAATGAAAACAAAGATAAGATTTTTCTAAATATTGATAGTCTAATATATAATCCTGAATGTTCATCATTTACAGATTATAAGAGTGTTTTATCAAGTATTTCTTTAGACTACTCAAATTACTCAACAGATGAAACCATCTACAAACTACTAGGAGAAACTCTTGAATTTGATACATTTTACTTTGACTATGAAGGAGATCCGCTTCAAGATACTAAGTATGACTACACTCACGAAGAGGTATTTGATAATTCTATGGGGCTTGACCTAATTAACAATACTTCAACAAAAGAGTTACTTAAATCTTATAGCAAAGTTGGTAAGTATGTCATAAATCCACGTTATCAAGATAATCCTAAAAATTCATTATCATTTAACAACTACTGGTTATGGAATCGTGACAATACAAAAATAAATCTAATAGTACATAGAAAACCTGTAGCACTTGCGAGGTTTACATCAAAAACAATAAACGCAAACACCTATGAAATAAGTCTAAAAGATGATGAGTCATATGATATAGACCATACTAGTTTGACTAGTAAAGGAATAATAGAATGGTCTTGGTTTGTAAGGGACGCAGACACTTTAGACACAAGGATTTATAGTGGAAAAAATATAACAATTACAAAGGATAAGAGCAAAAGACTTAAAGTTGGACTAAAGGTAAAAGACTTAGAAGGGCAGTGGAGCGACTATGCTTATCTAGATATAGACAACATTCCAAAGCCAAAGATAAAGCTAGAATTTGATATAAAAGCATTAGATGAAAATTTTTCTATAAGCAGTTTACCCGCTAGAGAAAGTATAGATATATACAATGTTAAAACCGTACATCTAAATCCAGTCATACTAGAAACTTATATAGAGGATGCAGACGGCGCTCGGACCTTGCTATCAAGATATGAAAGTGAGCAGTTAACAAGTGGATCGGGTGATGTGATCGGTGTTTTAAAAGAAGATGGAGAAAGTATAGAATGGACAAATACAATCTATAAGACGCTTAAGAAGTATAAAGATGGAAACTATAACATTATCTTAAAAGCCATAGATAAAAGCTACACAG
>JBARWW010000130.1:0-9664 GCA_049647005.1 Acidaminobacteraceae bacterium
GCCATATATTACCCTTCAAACTTCTAATCACTTCTTCTTTTTCATCATCACTTGCAACTACCTTTTCAAGTGGAATGGTTGACTTAGGAATGCTTCTAATATCAAAACCATTATCTAACTTAGAAAGGTATCTATATATAACTTTTTCAGATTCCCAAAGAACAAATTCATCTTTACTAACTATTTTGAATTCACCTTTTAAAATCGGATTTCTAGATGTACCACTTATACACATAATAGTTTTTGCATGATTCCATTTTCCAGAGTAATTTTCAAATACATAAATTGATTGTCTCATTAGATCTATATATAAGAGTCTATCACTGCTACTTTTTATATCACTTGAATTTATATAAACTTCAATTTCTTCATTTGTAAGAACGTCACTTTTGATTCTTGGCGTATAGGGAAAACTTAGTACATCTTCGCTAACCCATGACGCACTTTCACTATCAATTGCTTTTACATAGTACCAAGCACTATCGTAATGCGTAAGTATTTCAACTTTTGTGTCTTTAGCTATTGTTCCAATCATATTTTTATCCACTGAATATCCATCAAATGTTTCAGCCTCTTTTCTAATTCGACCTATAAGTACTTCACCACTAAATTTCTTAGTTATATCTTCAATATTTACACTTGAATTAGCCATAGTAAATATCATGATACCTTTGTTCTCATCAAGAGCAGGCAATTTTTCTAAATTAGCCTTACTCTTTACATCACTTTCTATAAAAAACACACTTTCCTTAATACTTAAAACCTTTAACTTATCACCAAAAACATATTCTTTTAAATCCACTCTAAATATTACTAGAAGTAGAACTATAGGTATTAGTAATACAAGCGTTATCTTTAATTTACTTCTCTTTCTTCTATAAATCATAATTTACCTTTCTCTTAATCTTAGAATTTACATCTGCGCCGCGTCTGTATTTTTAAGTCTATCAATTTCAAATGTAGCATTTGCTTTTTCAAAATATTTTATAGCAATTTCTAGATACTCACTACCAAGATTACCAAGCAAATGGTCAAATTTTTTTTCCAACTCTTTATCTTCTTTAATTTCACTCCATATAAGGAATTTTCCATAATTCACGAGACCATAATCATATGGACTTTGAATCTTTGCTCCTAATCTATCACCTTTTAGCAAATAATCATATGATAATTTGTATTTTTTCTCTTTTAAATATATAAGTGATAGATAAACTTCAGCAATTGTTCTATTCCATAGAGTTCCTGACTCATCATATAATTTTATAGCATCTTCAAAATATTCCTTAGCTTTTTTAAAATCATTCATTTCAAAAGCAACTTGTCCGATATTGGTATAAAATATAGGCATACTACTGGCTAGATTATTATTTTTGCAAATTTCAATAGCTTTCCTATACTCTGCTATTGATTCTTCATAATTTTCCATTCGCCTATTAATCTCACCAAGATAATTATAGCACGCAGCTATATTGAGTATATACTTATCTTTATTTAACCTATCACTATTAAATAAATCAATAGCTCTATCAAGAGATTTTTTACCTACATCATATTTTCCAAGCATTATATAATAAAGACCAAGTAGTCTAGTTAGTATTCCTTCTTCGACAATATTAACTTCCATTTTTAGCACGTCAAAGGACTTATCAAGATACAATTTCATACTTATAACGTCATGAGTTTGAATAGATAGATAGATAAGCTGTTTATATCCTTTTAAAGTATCAACAGTGCTTACACCGCTTGATAATTCTATTTGAAACTTAATATCGTCTGAACCTTCACTATAGTGACCTTCGCGAATTAAATATCTTCCTTTAACATAGTAAAACCTAGCTATATGTTCTTTTAAAAATTCTATATCATATATGCTTTTTAAATCCGATATGCTTTTCTCTATAGATTCGAATTCGTAATTAACACTTTTTTTATCAAGCAAAATTTTATTGTTTTCTATCTTTGCTCCGTTTTTAAGTATGGGATATAATTCATGCGAATAGTCTAAAAACAAAGATAAATAGCCTAATTTATACTTTAATTGATCTAGAAGTTCATCACTTTTACCATAGTGATATATTAGGTCTGAAAATATATCTGCTGATTTCTTTATATTTTTTTCATTTAAACTCTCTTCAAGTATAATAGCTATCTTCTTATGAATTATTTTTTTCATAGAATAACTCATTTTTTCATAAATAAATTCTTTTATCTTTGAATGAGAAAATATAATGAGTGAATTTTCGTTTATTGATTCTTTAAGTATAGACTTGTTTTTCAATTCCTCTAGTATATCGATTAATTCAAATTCATCTTTTCCACTAAGCTTATGAAGTATCTCAAAATCTATATTTCTAGTAAATACTGACGAGATATTTGCAATTTGTTTTGCACTTTTACTAAGATCTGAAAATCTACTGCTAAGTATGCCTGCTATACGCGGTGGTATTCCAAGTATTTCTCCATTATCAGTAATCATATTAAGATACTCTTTTATGAAAAACGGTACTCCTTCAGACTCCATATATATATTTTCAAGAAGTTCTTCATCTATTTTATCACTATAACTATTATTTAAAAACTCTTCAGTTTCATCTCTTGAAAACTCCTTTAACTTTATTTCAAGGAGACTGTTATACTCACTTATATTATTAATAAAACTCTTCATTTCCTTAGTATAAGATGATCTATATGTAAATATAATAAAAATTTTCTCTCTAAATAAATCAAGAATTTTTATAAGAAGAGACGTACTCTGTTTATCCATCCAATGTATATCTTCAAATGATAATATCACTTTCTTACTTTCGCATATGGTATTTAGTAAATGACACACTATCTCTTCAATATTATTGCTATCTATATTGTCTTTTAAAGTACTTTTAGATCTTTCGGTTCTTTTATGTTTTCTAATATCATTGTCTACAAATATACTCGGAAATATTCGCTTTATAGGATTTATTAAGTCATAAGAAATATTTCCACGCAAATCTTCTAGAGCTAATATTGCTTTTAGAATATCACTCCAAGGTTTTAAATAAAAATCCTGATCAACTTTATAACACGAACTTCTAAATACACATACATCAGATTGCGAAAACTTACTTAGACTATAATCATGTAAAGAAGTTTTCCCTATTCCTGCTTCTCCTTTTATAGCTATATTTTTAAATCTAGATCCACCTATGTAGTTGTTAAGTTCAGATTCAATTATATTAATTTCATCTCTTCGACCAATTATTTCGCTTATATTATTTTCTTTTGATTTTTTTGTTTTGTTTATTTTTTTTTCTTTTCCTATTTTGAATTTTTTTATCATTTCTTCTATTTTAGAATCTGGTTCAATACCAATCTCTTCCTCAAGAACATTTTTTAGTTTACTAAATATTTGATTAGCTTTTTGAAGCTTTCCATTTTCTAAGTATACTCGAATTGCATTTTCATACACTTCTTCATCTAACTTATCTATCTCAAGTAAATACTCATATATTTCAATGCTTTCACTTGGAGATTCTTTTTCTACTAATAGTGCCTTCTCTTTTAGTTTCTTAACCTTATGCTTATGTCCTATTTCATTAGTTTCATAAACCCAATTTTCAAAGTACTCTTCATTTTTAACATAAAATCCACGAAGAAACTCTTCTTTTGAAATTTCCATTAAATTTTTTTCATCATCAAATAAATTGTAGTAATCAAGAGCTATTAGGATTTCATTGTTAATAGCTAGAGTGTTCTTTTGTGGTGATATTATTATTTCTATACCCAATGCTTTTTTTATTCTATATATTGCATTTCTAAGGTTTTTTCTAGCCACTTCCTCAGATACGTCACCCCAAAGTAGATTCACAATTTCATCTCTAGTCGCAGTTTTATTAACTAGTAAATAATAAAACACAGCCTCAGCCTTCTTATACGGAATATTTACTATATTGTTATCTAATTTTATTTCAGGTATACCAAGCAATTTTACTTCTAACATATTTCACCCCACAACTAGAAAATGTGATTTACTAACACCTCTTTATTTTACCATTAAATATATAAGCAAGCTATATATAACATGATAGCAAAATTTCACCCTTTATTATATAAAAAAGCAGTAGAAGTCTTAACACTTCCACTGCTTAATAAATTTGATTTTATTAATAGATTACTTTTTAAATATTCCTGAAACAAGTCCCTCTACAAGTCCTTCCTTTGGTATAAACGGAAGAGTAATATGATCAGATCCTTTATACATTTGATTGTACTCTGCCACAGTTGCAATAGAGTTTTCATTTCTAGCCCAAGCTCGTCTTGAAACTCCAACCATAGTATCCCACGGAACCGATCTTCTAATGATTCTATCGACCTTCTCAGAACCGTCAAGAACTAGACCAAATCCTCCGTTGATTGATTTTGATACACCAACACCACCACCGTTATGAAGTGCAACCATAGTCATACCTCTTGCTGCATTACCAGCAAAACAGTGTACAGCCATCTCAGCCATCATGTTTGAACCATCTTTGATGTTTGCAGTCTCTCTAAATGGAGAATCTGTTCCACCTGTATCATGATGATCACGCCCAAGCATTACTGGTCCAATCTCACCACGTCTTACCATCTCATTAAATTTAAGTGCTATATTCATTCTACCAAGAGCATCTTGATATAGTATTCTAGCTTGAGTTCCAACTACAAGACCATTTTTATCAGCATCTCTAACCCAGATATAGTTGTCTCTATCTTGACCACGTCTATTTGGATCTATACAAGACATAGCTGCTGCGTCAGTCTTAAGTAAGTCGGCTTTTTCACCACTTAGGCAAACCCATCTGAATGGACCATAACCATAATCAAATAGCATTGGTCCCATAATATCTTCAACGTATGATGGCCAGATAAATCCTTCTGTTTCATCATATCCATTTTTACAAATTTCACTGATACCTGTATCATATATAGACTTCATAAATGCATTACCATAATCAAAGAAGTAAGAACCACGAGAAGTAAGTCCTTTTATGACTCTATAATGTCTTTGAAGCGACTCATTTACAAGTCCAACAAATTTAGCTTTATCGTTTGATAACATCTCTGTTCTTTCTTCAAAAGATAAGCCCTGTGGGCAGTATCCTCCGTCGTAGGGAGCATGACAAGATGTCTGATCACTTACTAGATGAAGAGTAATTTCTTTCTCTAGCGCATATTCAAGAAGCTCTACAACATTACCATGGTAACCTATAGCTCTACCTTCTTTTTTCTCTAAGTAAATTTTAGCCTGAGCGTACACTTCTTCAAGTGAATCCGAATAAGAATCTATCCATCCCTGATCATGTCTGGTCTTTATTCTTGACTCATCAACTTCAGCAATAATACCAACTCCACCAGCGATTTTAACAGCCTTACCTTGGGCACCGCTCATTCCGCCTAGCCCTGAAGTTACAAATAAATATCCGCCTATATCTTGATCGTCTCTAATTCCATACTTAAGTCTTCCAGCATTCATAACAGTGTTAAAAGTTCCATGAACAATACCCTGTGGTCCAATATACATCCAGCCACCAGCTGTCATCTGACCATAGTTTGATACACCCATAGCTTCTGCTTTGTTCCAGTTGTCAGCGTCGTCATACATACCTATCATAAGTCCATTACTAAGTATTACTCTTGGAGACTCTGTAGATGATCTAAATAATCCCAGAGGATGACCTGACATAACCGTAAGCGTTTGATCACTGTCCATTATCTCAAGATATTTTTTAATAAGTTGATATTGCATCCAGTTCTGGCAAACTTTGCCTGTTTCACCATAAGTAACTAACTCATAAGGATATAAACAAATTTCAAAATCAAGATTATTATCAATCATAACCTGAATAGCTTTAGCCTCAGTACATTTACCAATATACTCTTCAATTGGCTTTCCTACAATTTTTCCAACTGGTCTAAATCTATATCCATATATTCTACCATGAGTTAATAACTCATCTAAGAACTCAGGAGCAAGTAGCTCATGTAATTCCTCCGGTACATATCTTAATGCATTTTTAAGTGCTAATTCTGTTTGGTGCTTGTTTAGGGTAAACTCTCGCTTTGGCGCTCTTCTATACTGTTTATCAAATGCTGGGTACTCCGGAAGCACTGGATCTAATTTTATATCCATAGCTTCAAAAATTTGATTATTATCTAACATTCAATTCATCCTCCCAAGGTTTAATTTTCCATCTTGATTATATAATATATATCCAACGTCTAAAAAATGTCTAAAGATATGTATTTAATACTTTTATTTTGATTCTATAGATAAAAAGGATAGTTAACGTCTAATTTCGCGTTATCTACCCTTTAGTATTTTAAAGTACTAGTTTTTTTTCAATCTCTGTTTTAACCATATCCGTCAGTTCAACTGTATCTCTTAGATCACTATAATATATAGGTTCTGAGATAGTTATAGTTACTTTTGCTGGTCTAATTATCTTACTTCCCTTTGGCATAATATCTTTAGAACCATTAATAGTTACTGGAATTACAGGAACCTTTGACTTAGTTGCTAATTTCATACTACCCGGCTTAAATTCTAAGAGCTTTCCGTCTGGACTTCTAGTTCCCTCTGGGAATATAACTAATGATTCACCGCTCTTTAGCATCTTAACACCACTCGAAATAGCCTTAACCGATTGTCTAATATCATTTCTATCAATAAATATACAGTTAATATATTGCATCCACTTTCTTATAATATACATCTTCTTCATCTCGACCTTTGCAATAAAACCTTTTGGCTTTTCTATAAATCCAACTATTAAAGGTATATCAAAGTTACCTTGATGATTACTTACAAATAATACTGGACCTTCTGGCACATTTTCTGCTCCAATTACAGTAACATCTGTTCCACTAAGCTTAACTAGATAGCGAGCCCAATCCTTAGCTTGTTTATCTACAATTATATCCATCGCTTCTTTTTGACCACTTGCTTCTAACTTTTCAACTTTCTTTAAATTGGGAAGTGTAACTATAAGTTTAATCACAAAACCTAAAAACCATCTTATTGTACGTATCAAATCTATCCCTCCACTTAAGTTATATGTATTTTAATCTAGCCTATACATTTTATCACATTAGTTAGTTTTATAACAATAGGCTGCGTATATGTTGACTTTTACACAAATCTTCCACCTAAAAGTAAGGCGAGAAAATTTACTAGCGAATGAAAAAAAACTCATCACTAATGACGAGTTTTTTTCTGGCGCGCCCTGGGGGATTCGAACCCTCGACCAACAGATTCGAAGTCTGCGACTCTATCCAGCTGAGCTAAGAACGCATATTTTTTTGATACAAAGGCATGTAGACATATTCCTACATCTACATGCCTTTAGCTATAGGCTATCAGAATATTACAAAGGCTCACAATATGAACCATATTTTACATTTTACCAAATTATGAGCTAAAAGCCAATACATTAAAAAAATTACTTTATTTTATGATACTTTTGCAAAAAAATAAAAAACCTTGAGATAAACTCAAGGTTTTTTGAATTGGTGCGGGTAGAGGGACTTGAACCCCCACGAACTAGTCACTAGATCCTAAGTCTAGCGCGTCTGCCAATTCCGCCATACCCGCGTGTGGTGACCCATCCGCGACTCGAACGCGGGACACCCTGATTAAAAGTCAGGTGCTCTACCAACTGAGCTAATAGGTCATTTATATTTCTTGCTTATGAACTTTTTAATGGCTGGGGATATAGGACTCGAACCTATGCATACTGCCGTCAAAGGGCAGTGACTTACCGACTTGGCGAATCCCCAATATAATCGGTGCATATTTTTAAAATAAAAAATGGGGCGGCTGATGGGGTTCGAACCCACGCATGCGGGAACCACAATCCCGTGTCTTAACCACTTGACTACAACCGCCATGTAAATTATTGTTTTGCTTACTTCTTAAATTTATCAGTTCTTCCTATTTTTTTAATGGCGCGCCCGAAGGGATTCGAACCCCTGGCCTACGGCTTAGAAGGCCGTTGCTCTATCCAGCTGAGCTACGAACGCATGAATATGTCCTTTTAAAAAAAATGGTCGGGGTGACAGGATTCGAACCTACGACCCTCTGGTCCCAAACCAGATGCGCTACCAAACTGCGCTACACCCCGTGACTGACAAAACTTATTATATATTAGACTTGCCACTCCGTCAACACTTTTTGACAAAAAATATAGGTGCTTATTTTGTTTTTTTATTACTTTTATGTTTTTCCACTACATATCGCTACTCGTTGCTTTCAAAAATACCATATGTAGTAATGTTTTTTTCTTTTTTTTTGAGTTTACATGGCTTTTTAAATACATATAAGGCATATTAGGATTTAAATTACCAAAAATAAGTTTTTTTATTCTCTAAAAAAACTTATTTTACTAACTTATAAAGCTTATACAAGTAACTTATGATATATTTTCATACCATTTGAACCAATTTCTAGCACACCGTAAGTTTTATCTTTACTTGCTCTTGGGCTAGTTATACTTCCAGGATTAAAGAATATGATACTATTTTCTACAGCATTTAAGGCGTAATGTGTATGTCCAAACAAAACAATATCTGCTTCTAACTCACTAGCCTTATAAAATAATCTATTTAAACTATGTTTGACATTATATTTATGCCCATGTGTCATAAATATCCTCTTCCCTTCTACAATCAAAATTTGCTCTTTTAATCCATCTTTTCCAACGTCACAGTTTCCTAGAACACCATATACTTCAACATTTAACATTCTGCGTATGATGTCACAGTCACTTATATTATCACCAAGATGAAGTATCATATCAACATCTTTTAATTTTTCTATGACTTTAATCAAATTTTCCTCCGAATGATGACTATCACTTATAATTCCAATTCTTTTCATATTGCTCCTTTCAACAAAATTAAGTTTATATTTTAAACGTATTATAATTATCTGCTTTTAAAAAATAAAATTATGATTATTTATTTAGAAAAGGGCTACCTAATTTAAAGTAGCCCTAACTTTTCTTTATTTTAAAAATTCTTTTAACTCAGATTTAAGTTTAATCAATGCATTAGCCCTATGGCTAATTTCATTTTTTTCGTTTGAATTTAATTCTGCAAAGGTCTTTCCCTTACTTGGTATATAAAACAATGGATCATAACCAAAACCATTGCCTCCAATTTCACCTTCAGAAATAACACCTTCAATCTCACCCCTTACAACCAAACTTCTTCCTTCTGGAGTAAGAAGAGTTATAACAGATACAAATCTAGCTGTTCTTTTCTCCATAGGCACTCCAGAAAGTTCTTTAAGAAGCTTTTTATTGTTAGCATCGTAGTTCTTATCTTCACCAGAGTATCTGGCTGAATATATGCCAGGTGCACCATCTAAATAATCTACCATAAGCCCTGAATCATCAGCAATTGTAGCTTCACCCAGTTTGTCTACTACAGCCTTTGCTTTGATCATAGAGTTTTCTTCAAATGTATCACCATTTTCCTCTATATCAAAATCTACAAGTCCCGCATCTGACATAGATACTAATTCTATACCAAATTCTTTTGTTATTTCCATAATTTCTTCTAGCTTATGTGCATTGCCAGAAGCTAGTATCATTCTATTCATATTTACCTTGTATACTAAATATATAGAACTTTAGTATAACTCTCCTTT
>JBARWW010000131.1:0-1685 GCA_049647005.1 Acidaminobacteraceae bacterium
AAGTCATATTTACCACGCTCTCTCTATATATCTACATTTGAAAATTGATATATATTACTTGTCAAAAAAAATTACTGTAAAAAAACTATGTATTGTGTTTATGTATATGCCGATTAGAAATTGCTCAGTAAAGTAATGAGTTTGTATATAATCTAAAAGAGAAATCACTTGGCAGTAATTTTTATGAATTTAGCTACAAATATTCGATTTATATATTTTTTGTCATTTTATTCACATTTAACTGATTTATAACTTTTTTCACACATAATCATATTATGTCAACCAAGTTTGAAATAATTTACTTTTTGACAAAAAATTCTATCCACCCTTCAATTCCTCATAGTATTGTGAGGAATAAATCTCTAGAACTTATAATGTTAAAAAGCATAAAAAAACTGCTAATACATATCCCCTTTTATAAGAAATAATATACTAGCAGCTTTGGTTTTTATCTTGAATACATATCAATTGCCATATGCATTTTAATACTAAATATTATCAAGCCTTAAAGGTTTTAACTCTTAACGTTCGCAGAACGACATCCCCGAGTGTCCTAAAGGTTTTAACGCCCAACGTTCGCAGAACGACATCTCTTAATGTCTTAAAGGTTTTAACTCTTAACGTTCGCAGAACGACATCCCCAAGTGTCTTAAATGTTTTAATCTTTTAAAGCACAATATATTCAATGTTTTATGCGCATGCATGGCGTTTATTTGAGTATAAAATGAAGAATTTATATTCTAGCGTGGCGACTGTCTGAGCATTCGCGAGTTTCGCCTAAGTCAGAATATAAAAGCAAAATTTTATTCAAATAAACGCCCAAGCAAAGCAGAAAATATTTAATATATATATTTATACCCTTAGGTCTACGTCTTGACCAATAACATCCTTATACTTCTCAATCAATGGATTAATATCTTCGTCTATAAATTCTATTACTTGTTCTGCAGATCTTCCTACATAGTCAGCTGGGTCCATAATTGCATGTAAATCTTCTAATGTAAGCTTAAAGTTTGCGTCCCCTGCTATTCTTTCAAGTAAGTCATTTTCTTTTCCTTCTACTTTAACCATTCTACCAGCTTCCATAGAATGAAGTCTAATTAACTCATGTAATTCTTGTCTGTCTCCACCCTTCTTTACAGCTTCCATCATAATGTTCTCTGTAATCATAAATGGCAACTCACTCTCAACATGTTTTCTTATTACTTTTTCGTACACAACAAGTCCTGATGCAACGTTATTTGCTATATCAAGTATAGAGTCGATTGCCATAAAACTTTCTGGTATAGCAAGTCTTTTATTAGCTGAGTCATCAAGTGTTCTTTCAAACCACTGAGTTGATGCTGTCATTTGTGGATTAAGAGCTTGAGCAATTACATATCTTGATAGTGAAGCAATTCTCTCACTTCGCATAGGGTTTCTCTTATATGCCATAGCTGATGATCCAATTTGACTAGTTTCAAATGGCTCTTCTACTTCTTTTAAACTTTGTAATATTCTTAAGTCATTAGTCATCTTGTGCATAGACTGCGCAATAGAACTAAGTACACTAAGTGTTCTGGCATCATATTTTCTAGTATACGTTTGGCCAGTTACTTTTAAACTTTTCTTAAATGAAAATTTATCTGCAATTAACTGATCAAGTTTTTTAACTTTTTCATGATCACCTTCAAATAAGTTAAGAT
>JBARWW010000132.1:0-2498 GCA_049647005.1 Acidaminobacteraceae bacterium
TATCATAGATACTAACAAAATGTAGTTATAATCAAGTCATCTTTAAAGTCGAATAGTAGATATGGGAAGAACATTGTAAGTTCTTTTGTTAGGTAGAATGAAATATCTTTATAGATAACTTCATTAAAGTCGGATTTATTACCACTAAAACTTAGTAGCTCAAAGGAACTACCACCTCATGTGATATTTTTAGCTTTTATTAAAACGAGGTGACCATAGTTTTCTAAAACGTGCTCGTACGCTAAATCATCAAATTCAAAAGTCATAGTAAGCTCCTTAAATTTTATCAAAAAAGTAAAAAAGACGGTAGACCGTCTTTTTTTATAATATGGAGGAAAGCGAATGTAAAAACGCTTTCAAATCAATAGAAAACTATTGATATAATGTGGCTTATGTAATTGACTTTGCGAAATATAGTCGAAGGGACGCTAGGTCAATAAAGCACTTTAATGATATTATAGTTTCTCTTGTCAGCTAAGTCACGGAATTATGTCCTATTTTTATAGAAATATAAAATAAAATAGAAATAAATATTTAAAATGATAAATGTACTGATTTGAAATAGACGCCTGTAGGCTTTTGTTATTTGTTATATTGTGAAAGTAACTTGTCTAATGACAGCCAGCAAGTAATTTACGCTAGAGGGAAGAAAAAAGATGAGTTAATGGAATGTTAATATTTAAATAGTGTATAAAGGCTGTATTATATAAAAAAAATTATATATAATATAATAGTATAAATAAAAAACAATTAAATAGGTTTGATGGATACATTTCAAACTTATGGAGGGGGATATATGAGAGTAGAATCAAAAAAGTTCTTTGAAGAGTTATTAGTAACAGCGTCGCCATCTGGTGATGAGGTTGCATCGCAAAAATTATGGATAGATTATGTAAAAGATTTTGCAGATGAAATAAGAACAGACGTGAGTGGGAATGCTATGGGTATTTTAAACCCTGGTGCTGACTTTAAAGTTATTTTAACTGGTCATGCTGATGAAATATCCTTTATGATAACTTATATAGATGATAAAGGTTTCTTATATGTAACTAAAGCTGGTGGAATAAATCCTAATCTTGCTCTTGGTATGAGAGTTAGAGTTCTTGGTAAAAAAGGGGTTATAAATGGAGTTGTTGGTGTAAAAGCTGAGCATCAAGGTGGATCAAAAGGTGAAGTTAAAGTTGAAGATATTTATATTGATTTAGGTGCAAATTCTAAAGAAGAATTAGAAGGTTTGGTAGCTCCTGGTGATTATATTATCTATGATTTAGATTATACCTATATGTTAAATGATAGAATTGCTGCTAGAGGCTTAGATAATAGATCAGGTGCATTTATTGTTGCAGAAGTACTTAGACGTCTTAAGGGTGAGAAACTTAGCGTTGGTGTATATTCAGTAAGTACTGTAAATGAAGAAACTAACATGGGCGGCGCATACTTTGCTGCTGCTGGAATTAATCCAGATATGGCGATTGCTTGTGATGTTACATTTGCAACTGACTGCTCTGGTCTTGATCCAAAGAAAGATGGAGATGTGAAACTTGGAGGTGGGCCTGTTCTTGCAAAGGGGTCAATGATTAACAAGAAAATCAATGCTTTGCTTGAAAATGCAGCTAAAAATCTTGATATGAAAACACAAGTTGAATTAGTTCCACAGAAAACTGGTACCGATGCAGATAAGATGAGGTTTACTGGTAAAGGTGTTTCGGTTTCATTAGTATCCTTACCTCTAAGATATATGCATTCTCCAAGTGAAGTTGTATCGCTTATTGATATTGAACTTGAAATCGAACTATTAGTTGAGATGATTAAGAATTTAAAGGGTGATGAAGAGTTAAACCCATTGTTATAAGAAAAAAAATGAATATATGGACAACATAAAGATTAAATTTTGTTGTATCAATAAAAAATAACCTCACCTAGAACTCAAGTAGAGTTAAGGGTGAGGTTTATTTGATAGTTGTAAAGGGGGTTAACAACTACAATAAGATAAATTTAATATATCCATTAGATACCCACTTAAATTAAAAACAATCTTTAATTATTTGTCATACAAGTATGTATTTTATTAATATTATTTTTAGAAAATGTATATTTGTGTATGTGTTTGATGGTATTATATATGGTGTAAAGATATATTTTCATAAAAAGATTACATGGAAAAGAAAAATGTTGATGGAGGTAAGTAATGTACATAGGAGTAGATTTAGGTGGAACTAATATTGTTACAGGTTTAGTTTCAAAAGAAGGTAAAATAATAGATAGTTGTTCAATTCCAACGGAGTCTATTTTGGGTCCTGAAGTTATAATTAATAAAATTAGTGAATCGGTTAAGGAAGTCATGTGTAAAAAGGATATTGATATCAATCAAATTAGTTCTATAGGCATAGGTATTCCAGGGATTGCTAATTCGGATGGAATAGTTATTCAGTGTGTAAATCTTGGCTGGGAAAATATAGATGTTAAAAGTGAACTTGAGCGACTTACAGGTATAAAGG
>JBARWW010000133.1:0-14636 GCA_049647005.1 Acidaminobacteraceae bacterium
AGGTAGAAAATGTTTAATATAAGTCCCTATAAAAAAAATAATCAAAGCCTAGCTCGAAAAGATGATGTATTTGAGCAATTCTTCGATAATTTCTTTGATGACTTCTTGCAACCATTGAATGATAAATTAGAAGGTAAGTTTAGTACATTTAAAGTTAACGTAATTGAAAAAGAAAATTTGTATATAGTAGAAGCGGAGCTTCCAGGGTTTGAAAAAGAAAATGTTAGTATAGAATATGATAACAATTACTTAACAATATCAGCTAACAAAGATTGGGCCGAAGAGGCTAAAGAAGGAACTTTTATAAGACGTGAATGTAAATGTGGAGAGTTTAGAAGAAGTTTTTTTATAGAAGGTGTTTTGGCTAGTGATATTAATGCATCGTTTAAAAATGGAATTCTTACAGTAGAACTTAACAGAATTAAAAAAAGAGAAGAAAAGAAAGTGATTAGCATTGATTAATTGTAAAATTTTTAACAATAGAAAGAGTTTAATAAACAACAATATTTGAAAGCCAATACAAAAATGACTTGCAACTAGCTTGCAAGTCATTTTTGTATTGGCTTTATATAAATTAGTTTTATATGCTCCTGGTATTTTGAATTAGACTACTCTAATGAAGTATTGCAGTACACTCTCATCTCATCCTCGGGCACCATTGATCCACCAGTTGCCCAAACTATATGTGTAGAATTTTTCATCTTTGTGTCAAGTTCATGAATTTTAAGGAAGGACTGTGAAGCTTTATTCTCTGCTAGCATATAAACTCCAGACATACCTGCTAAAGCAGAAGGTTCAAGATATACATTTTCTGAATTTGCAAGAACTTTTAGTAATCTAAAACTCGTATTGTCAGTTATAGTGTAAAAAATTGGAACAAATTTTTCGATTATTTGACCAACAAATCCAGAAGCTCTTCCAACAGCAAGTCCATCAAGTTTAGTTTTATTATCAAGTCCAATATCATTAACTGCAATACCTTCGTGAAGTCTACTATAGATACCTAAAAGCATACAGGGTGATCTTGTAGGCTCTGCAAATATAGGATAGACATTTTCACCAAAAGCTTCCTTAAGTCCATAAGCGACACCACCAGGACCGCCACCAACTCCACATGGTAAATATACAAATAAAGGATGGTCGTGATCTACTATAATTCCCTTCTCTTCAATCTGACGCTTAAGTCGTCTACCTGCAACTGCGTATCCAAGAAATAGATCGATAGAATTTTCATCATCGATAAAATGACAACTAGGATCATCTTTTGAATTTTCTCTTCCATTTTTAACAGCAATAGAGTAATCAGTATCATACTCTATTACATTAACACCTTTAGATCTAAGCATATCCTTCTTCCACTTTTTTGCATCACTAGACATATGTACATCAACTTTAAATCCTAACTTTGAACTAATTATACCAATGCTAAGCCCTAGGTTACCAGTAGAACCAACTGCAATTTTGTAATTGTTAAAAAAGTTCTTGAATTTATCGCTCGCAAGTATAGCGTAGTCATCAGTAATAGATAAAAGTTTTGCCTCGCTAGCAAGAGTTTCAGCGTGTTTTAGTACTTCGTAGATGCCTCCTCTTGCCTTGATAGATCCAGATATAGGTAGATGACTATCTAGTTTTAACATTAATTTACCTTCAAAATTATGAGTTTTACGCATTTCGAATTTCATCTTATCTATAGAAAGCAATTCTGATTCTATAATTCCATCATTTTCTACAGTTTTAGGAAAAGCTACTTTTAAAAAGTTCGCAAATCGCTCAAGTCGTTTTGATGCATCTTCGATTAAATCATATTTAATTGGTCCATCTATTTCTATTGAGTATGAAGCTGAGAAATCAGGGTTGTAAAATGAAGTTTCAATTTGAGATGTAAGATCTTGATAAATTGAATCACTTGAGTGGTTTGAAATAAATTCTTTTACGCTAGTAGTTGACATATAAGCACTTCCTTTAAATTTGTTTGTAGCTCAAATGTTTTTGAAAACACCTGCTTGTTTAATTTTATCTAATTTTATTAAATATAGATTAACATAATTGTTTTTTTAAATCAATATTTTTAAGAAAAATTGATATTATTTACAATGTACACCTCTTAAGCTTATAATAGAATAGTAAAATAAAATGAAATATGATTTAATTGAATTCCAATAAATAATGTTTCAAAATATATTAGGAAAAGGTGATTTAATGCAAGATATAAATATTGGACAAAAAATAATGGAATTTAGAAAAGAAAAAAATCTAACTATAAAAGATCTAGCAAGCCAAACGGGACTTACAAGTTCACTACTTAGTCAGATAGAGCGTAGTCTTGCAAATCCATCTATAAATTCGCTTAAAATAATTTCTAAGACGCTAGAAGTACCACTATTTCTATTTTTTATGCAGGAACCAGATCTTAGCACCTTAGTGGTTAGAAAAGATGAGAGGAAGAAAATAGAGTTTCCCACTAGTAGTAATGTAATTTACGAGTTGTTATCTCCAAACTTTGAGGGTCAAATAGAATTTGCCAATATGATTCTTAGCTCAGGCGCACATTCATCAAAAAATCTAATGGAGCATGATGGAGAAGAGGTTGCACTGGTAACAAAAGGCAACGTAAATCTTCATATCGGAAAAGAAATTTTAACACTGTCAAATGGTGATAGTATTAAAATACCGCCAAAGACGATGCATAAGTGGGTAAATCCATTTATTGAAAATGCTGAGGTTATATTTGCGATAACACCTCCGACTTTTTAAAGATATTGTTAGTCTTTTCATATTTGAATAATCTTTCAAAAAAAAGGTATATATCTAATAATAGTGCGATTTATTATTTATTTGTTTATTAGGTCCCTTCTGGGAGGTGAAGATGTGAAAGAAACAAAATTTGAGTTTATGGGTCATGGATTTAATCTTATAAAAGTTATAAATAGGATTCTTGGGGATGAATTTGAACCAAGTTTCTCAGAAAACACAGTTATTTTTTATCATACAAGTGGAAGGGCTATACTTCGTTTGGTCGATTCTCCAACAGTTCTTGAAGTTGAATTTATGATATCGGTCCCTACTATACCAGGTGTAGTAGAACTTACAAAAGAAGAGATGAAAGAACATCATAGGGATAGCCATTGGCTTTACAAGGGGAAAAATATTGAAGATATAGTGATGCTTACAGAATTTGCAATACAAAATTTTATAAAACATTATCATTAATATAAGTTATAAAAGCTATTTACTTCTAATATGTGAGTAGCTTTTTTTAGTAAGTGTGAAATTTGTGATTTTATAGTTGAAAAATATTATAAGCAAAGATTATAATCGTTTTTAACTTTAAAAAAATAGGACACACATAAAGTGTGTCCAAAACAATTGTAAAATCTTATATTGTGATTTATTAACCTTGAATAAGTTGGTATCTAAAGATAAGGTTGGCTTTATCATTTCTAGCTTTAACGTCACCCTTCATAAGTGTAACTTGTCTAGAATCAGATAAAGTTAAAACCGCACCTTGTATAGTAGACATATATTCAGAAATAGCTTCTACTTCACTCATCTCAACAGCAATCTTTACGCCAACTGCGTAATCTAAAACAGCTTTGATGTCTCACGTGTCACAAGCTTCAACTTCACGAGTGTTAAGATTTTCTAGTATGGCTTCTTTTAATGCATTTTCAGCAGTAGTTTTAATAAACATAATAACCTCCAATATCCTATTAAATAGGGACCTCACTTTACAATTGACAAAAAAATTAAAAAAGTTATATGCTTATTTTATAACATAGTTGTCATACATTCAATATGTTTATTAAATAGTATTTTGCATAGATAAAGCTAATACAAATTTGATCCTTTAATGTAGTAATAATTTTGAAATATAAGATGTTTTAATGGTACTTAAATAAAGGACATATAAATTAATTATTATTAAAAAAATCATTGACAGTCAATTTGCATTTGCATATAATACAAACAAATAAACAAACAATAGATGCAAGAAAGGAGAGAGAACTTATGTATTTTTCAAACAATCAAATGACAATAACTTCATCAGTCTATGATTTACTCTTAAGCTTAAGTATAGTCCTGCTAAACTTGGGTCTCTTAGTATATGAAAAATTAAATAAGAATCTTTCAAATAGGCTTATTCTAAGTTAAAGTGTCAATTAAGGTGCATGTGCATCATTAATCAAGATATTACTAGGAGGCTCTATAGAGCTTCTTTTTTTATACCATAAATTGAAAAAATCAAAACACAAGTTAATTAATACTAAAATCATTATTACTAATACTAAAACACAAGTTGCTTAAACTATAAACGAAGGGAGATAATTAAAATGAAAACTACAATAAACAATACAAATACACAATTTAATACACTCCTTATAGTCCTCGTCAGCAAAGGTTTAGTCTTACTAAGCGTTTGGAACTTATTATGCAATCAAATACCTAAACTCAAACTCAAGGACTGAGTGCGCTGCTAGCGCAAGTATAGTAGAAATATGACTATATCTAAACAGGTCTTTATGGGCCTGTTTTTTTTATACCTAAAATTAAGAAAATTCAAGTATTGTTAAAAAAAGTTAGGGCAAATACAGACTAACAATTAAATATATAGAGAGAGAAGAAACTTAAAAATGTAGACAAACTAAAAAAAGTAGAGAGGTTGATTAAGATGATTAATAAAAAAATTGTAGTATTTGATACAACATTAAGAGATGGAGAACAAGCACCAGGTATGTCGATGACAATAGAGGAAAAAATAATTATTGCAAAGCAACTTGAAAAATTAGGAGTGGATGTTATAGAAGCTGGATTTGCAGCATCGTCAGAAAGCGATTTTGAGGCAATTAGAAGAATTGCAAATGAAGTTAAAACATCTGGAGTAGCAAGTTTGGCAAGAGCACTTAACTCGGATATTGATAGAGCATACCAAGCTATTAAAGGAAATATTCGCCCAAGAATACATACTTTTATAGCAACATCGGATATCCATATGAAGTATAAACTTAAGATGAGTAAGGATGAAGTTATAAGACGTGCAGTTGACGCTGTCGTCTATGCAAAAAGTTTATGTGATGATGTCGAATTTTCAGCTGAAGATGCAACTAGATCTGATTGGGAATTCTTAGTTGAAATATTTGAAAAAGTTATAGAAGCTGGGGCAACTGTTATCAATGTACCGGACACAGTTGGTTACACTACACCTGATGAAATGGCTGACTTAGTGAGATTCCTTAATTCAAACATCAAAAACATGGATAAAGCGATTATATCAGTTCACTGCCATAACGACCTAGGTCTTGCAGTTGCAAATTCACTTGCAGCTATCAGAGCTGGAGCAACTCAAGTAGAGTGTACGGTTAATGGAATAGGGGAGAGAGCAGGAAACGCTGCTGTAGAAGAAATTGTTATGGGACTTAGAACAAGAAAAGATGTTCATAAAGTGGATGTAGATATAAATGCAAAGGAAATATTTAAAACATCTTCTCTTATAACTGAGATTACTGGAGTCGAAGTTCAGCCAAACAAAGCAATTGTTGGACGTAATGCTTTTTTACATGAATCAGGAATCCATCAACATGGCGTATTAAACAACTCTGAAACATATGAAATTATGAAGCCAAGTTCAATTGGACTTGATCAAGACTCAATAGTACTTGGTAAACACTCTGGACAACATGCTATAGTTCACAACTTAAAAAAATTAGGAATCAAATGTTCTACACTAGAGCTTAATTATGTAATTAAACAAGTAAAAGAGAAGGCTGAAAAAACTAAATGCATAGATTTAATAATGCTAAGAGAAATAGTAGACAGTTACAAAATAACTTAAAAAAACTCCAAATGAGGAAGTGTAAATATGTCAAGTATTGCTAAAACAAGTTATAAAATATCTGGAGCAAGAGCTGCAATTGATGCTTTATATGAAAATAATGTTACTAAAGTATTTGGATACCCAGGCGGTGCAGTGCTTAACTTATATGATGAATTATATAAATTTGATAAAGACATGACTCATATAAGAACAGCACATGAGCAAAACGCTGTACATGCAGCGGATGGATTTGCACGCTCGACAGGACAAATTGGAGCTGTAATTGTAACTTCAGGACCTGGAGCATCAAATACTATAACTGGAATTGCAACAGCGTATATGGACTCAGTTCCAATGATAATAATATCTGGACAAGTTGCAAGAGAACAACTTGGAAAAGACTCATTCCAAGAACTTGATATTACAGGCATAACGATGTCTATAACAAAAGCAAACATAAAAGTTAAAGATATTAAAATGGTAAAGAAATCTATATATGAAGCTATCGAGATAGCTTTAACTGGTAGGATGGGTCCTGTGCTAGTTGATATACCAAGCAATATATTTAATTCTGAGATAGACGAGTCAGAGTTTGAAAAATTCATATCAAATATAAGTTTAGACTCAATTGCAATAGATGAATCTGAAATTGATAAGGTGATGAGGTTAATAGATGAAAGTAAAAGACCTATTTTTCTAGCAGGTGGAGGGATAATAAAAGCAAATCTATCAGAGGAATTTAGAAAACTTGCGCAGGCAACTATGATACCAGTTGCAACTACACTTATGGGACTTGGATCAGTAGATTCAAATTCAAAAACATTTATTGGAATGTGTGGTATGCACGGTTCAGTTACAGCAAATAAAGCGCTACTTAATGCAGATTTAGTTATATCCATTGGATCAAGATTTAGCGATAGAACGATAGGAAATGGGTCGGGTTTAAATGATAATCAAAGAATTATCCATATAGATAGTGATAAATCAGAGATTAATAAAAACATTGAGTCATATTTAGATGTCAGTGGAGAACTTAAAAATATAGTTAATCAAATTGCTTCAAGAATGAATCCAACAAAAGAAAGATATAGTTCGCACACAGCACCGCTAAGAGAAAAGTACGAAATAGAAAAGAAAGCATCAAAGAATCCAATAGATCCATTTATAAAAGTTATTAATAAAGAATATGAGGATGCGTTTATAATAACGGATGTTGGACAGCATCAAATGTGGACAGCGCAGTCTTATAAATTTAAAAAACCAAGACAATTTGTTACCTCAGGTGGACTTGGGACTATGGGATTTGGAATTGGTGCAGCAATTGGAACGCAGATAGGTAATTCAGGTAGTCAGTCAATACTATTTATTGGCGATGGTGGATTTAGAATGTCCTTTAATGAAGCTGTAACTATAAAGGAGCGTGATTTAAATATAAAGATATTTATGATTAGAAATAATACTCTTGGAATGGTTAGACAATGGCAATCTTTATTTAAAGATAGAAGGTTTAGTTCAACTGATATAGCAGATTCAATAGATTATAAGATGTTAATTAATTCATTTGGAGTTAAACATTATGAAATTAATACTGTTGAAGACTTAGAAAAAGCATTAGAAGAAGATAAGTCGGAAAATAACAGACAAAGTTTTTATGAAATTAAGATATCAAGTGATGAATATGTAATGCCTATGATACCACCAGGAAAAGGCTTAAAGGAACTTATAGAAAAAGCTTAATGATTTGGAGGAATTACAATGAAAATGACAATTACGCAGAAAATTTTAGCAAAACATGCAGGTAAAGAATATGTAGCAGCAGGAGAAATTATAGAAGTGAATTTAGATATGGTACTTGGAAATGATATCACTACACCAGTTGCGATTGAGTCATTTACTAAAACGGGAGCCACAGAAGTTTTTCATAAAAGTAAAATATCAATAGTTCCAGATCACTTCACTCCAAATAAAGATATTAAAACAGCGGAGCAATGCAAAACGGTAAGAGAGTTTGTAAAAAAATTTGAGATAGAAAATTATTTTGAAGTTGGTCAGATGGGGATAGAACATGCACTGCTTCCTGAAAAAGGACTTGTTGGACCATCGCAAGTAATTATAGGAGCCGACTCACATACATGTACATTTGGAGCACTAGGAGCATTCTCAACTGGTGTTGGAAGTACAGATATGGGGATTGGTATGGCAAAAGGAAAAGCGTGGTTTAAAGTTCCGGAAGCTATAGGGGTAAATATCATAGGAGAACCTAGTAAATGGGTTGGAGGAAAAGATGTAATACTTGAATTAATTGGAAGAATTGGCGTTGATGGAGCATTGTATAAATCGCTTGAATTTTACGGTGAGGGGATAAAAAATCTTTCCATAGATGATAGATTTACGATTGCCAATATGGTTATTGAGGCTGGAGCTAAAAATGGTATTTTTCCAGTTGATAGTGTTACTATAAAATATTTGGATGAGCATTTTAAGGGTGAGTATGAAGCTACGCTTGCTGACGAGGGAGCAAATTATATATCCGAGATTACCATTGATCTTTCTACTTTAAAACCAGTAGTAGCCTTTCCACATTTGCCTGAAAATACGAGATACATCGATGATATTGTTGAAGATATAAAAATTGATCAAGTGGTAATTGGGTCATGTACTAATGGTCGTATAGAAGATATGCAAAAGGCATATGAAATTTTAAAAGGTAAAAAAGTTCACAAAGGAGTAAGGGTTATAATAATACCTGCTACTCAAAAGATATATCTTGATTCTATACATGCTGGATATATACAGGCTTTTATAGAGGCTGGAGCTGTAGTATCAACACCAACATGTGGACCATGTCTTGGTGGTCATATGGGTATATTGGGCAGTGGTGAGAAAGCTATCTGTACTACAAATAGAAACTTTGTAGGAAGAATGGGTCATCCTGAGTCGGAAGTTTATCTATCATCACCAATAATTGCTGCAGCGTCAGCTATTGCAGGAAAGATAGTAGCACCAGACGGATACTAAGAATAAATTTGGACATAAATAAAAGAGAAAAAATTATCCTAAATAGGATTATGAAACTAAAACTATGATTTATAAATTATAAGTCTCTTATACAAAGCTAATGGAGGTAAATATGAAAAAGAAATTAACAGCAAAGATGGAAAATGGAATGGACATGACTCTTAAAGTCTTATCTACACTTAGAAGAAAAGAATACGATATTGAAGATTTTCAAATGACATGTGATGCTTTAGATGAAAACGCATTTATCACCATCACTTTAAGAGATGATGAAATTTCTAGCATAGAAAGAGCAATGTATCAGATGGAAAAGATTCACGGTATTTCAGATATTCAAATTAACTAGAATACTCGTGTATTAATAAATATTAACTTAAAAAATGGAGGAATAAACAATGGCTAAAATGTATTATGAAGAGGACTTAAAATCAAATATCTTAGAGGGTAAAAATATTTCAATTATAGGTTATGGCTCACAAGGTAGAGCTCATGCTATGAACTTAAAGGAAAGTGGCTTTAATGTAAAAGTTGGTCTACATGCAACAAGTAAGTCAATTGATAAAGTAAAAGCTGATGGTATTGAAGTTTCTACAGTAGCAGAGTCTGTAAAAGGTGCTGATATTGTAATGATCTTAATTCCAGATGAAAAACAAGGTCATATTTATAAAGAAGAAATTGAGCCAAACTTAAAAAGTGGAGCAGCTTTAGCATTTGCTCATGGATTTAGCATTCACTTTAACCAAATTGTAGCACCTGAAAACACTGATGTATTTATGGTTGCTCCTAAGGGACCTGGTCACTTAGTAAGAAGAGTATATGAAGAAGGAAAAGGTGTTCCTGCTCTAGTAGCTGTTCATAAGAATAATTCTGGAGATGCATTTAATAAAGCAATGAGCTACGCATATGGTATTGGATCACTTAGATCTGGTGTTATAGAAACTACATTTAAAGAAGAAACTGAAACAGATTTATTTGGAGAGCAAGCAGTACTTTGTGGTGGAGTAACAGAGCTTATGAAAGCTGGATACGAAACTCTAGTAGAAGCTGGATACCAAAAGGAAATTGCATACTTTGAGTGTTTACATGAGATGAAATTAATTGTAGATCTTATTTATGAAAAAGGTTTTGAGATGATGAGATACTCGGTAAGTGATACTGCAGAGTATGGTGACTATAGAGTAGGAAAGAGAATCATTACAGATGATACTAGAAAAGAGATGAAAAAAGTACTTTCAGAAATCCAAAATGGTAAATTTGCCCAAGACTGGATGCATGAAAATGCAACAAACAGAGTTATGTTTGAAAGATCTCGAGCAAGCGAAGCTGAGCATGAATTAGTTGAAGTAGGAACTAACCTACGTAAAATGATGAAGTGGATGGAAAACTAAATTTATCCTTAAGTATTAATAAGATTTTCACAGTAAAATTGTAGAGAGATAGAGAAAAGTCTAAGCTGCCAAATCTTCCCTTAGGTTTGGCAGCTAGACGTATTTAGGAGGCTGTAAAGTATGACTGGAAAAATTCACAAATATGGAAACAATATAGATACTGATGTAATAATACCAGCAAGATATCTAACAACAGTTGATAAAAAAGAACTTGCAAGTCATTGCATGGAAGATATAGATAAAGATTTTGTAAAAAGAGTAGCCATAGGAGACTACATTGTTGCAGGAACAAATTTTGGATGTGGATCATCTAGAGAGCATGCTCCAATAGCAATTAAAGAATCTGGTATTAAAGTTGTAATAGCAAAAAGTTTTGCTAGAATATTTTTTAGAAATTCACTAAACATAGGTCTTACATTAATAGAAACAGATAAAATACAAGATTTAGTTGAAATGGGTGATGAGATCTCAGTTGATATGGATAATGGTCTTATATATGTTAAGGATAAGGAGACCATAGATTTTCAAAAGCCTACAGATGTTCTAAGTAGACTAGTGGAAGAAGATGGTTTAGTTAATTACGCAAAAAAATATATGTAGGTGGTGTTTTACGTGAAAAAAGTAATAGTTATAGCTGGAGATGGAATTGGTCCAGAAATTACAGATGAAGCAGTAAAAGTACTTAGCGAAGTTATAAAGGATTCAAAGGAAGAAATAACATTCAATTATCATTTGTTTGGTGGAGCATCAATAGATGAGTATGGTATTCCTTTTAATGATAAACTAAAATTAGATTTAGAGGGTGCAGATGCTGTACTTCTTGGAGCAGTTGGTGGCCCAAAGTGGGACTTGGTAGATAGTAGTATTAGACCAGAAAAAGGTTTACTTGAAATTAGAAAGCACATGGGACTATTTTGTAATCTTAGACCCATTAAAGTATATAAATCACTTAAGCATAAGTCACCTGTAAAGCTCAAGAGTGATATAGATTTCATGATTGTACGTGAGCTTACAGGTGGTATCTATTTTGGAGAGAAAAAAAATTATGAAAAAGATGGTGAGAAGTTTGCATCAGATGCTATGACTTATAGCGAAAGTGAAATAAAAAGAATTTCAAAGTGGGCTATAAAAGTTGCAAATGAAAGGAAGACACATTTAACATTAGTTGATAAAGCAAATGTCCTTGAGTCTTCAAAGCTTTGGAGGAAAACTATAGAGTCTATGGAAGAATCAAAATCTGTAGATATAGATTATATGTATGTAGATAATGCGGCTATGCAGCTAATACTTGGTCCAGAGCAGTTTGGTGTAGTTCTTACATCCAATATGTTTGGTGATATATTATCTGATGCTGGAGGAGCTGTAACCGGTTCAATTGGACTTCTTCCATCAGCATCACTTTCAGATAGTGATGTGGGTCTTTATGAACCAATTCACGGATCAGCGCCTGATATAGCCGGGCAAAATATAGCAAATCCACTTGGGACTATTCTTTCAACAGCTATGATGCTTAGACATAGTTTTCATATGGATAAAGAAGCGATTATAATTGAGATGGCAGTTGAAAACACAATTAACGCTGGCATATTATCAAAAGAATTAGCGGGAGATGCTAAGTCCTATAGTACAAGCGAAATTGGTAATTATGTAGTAGAAGAAATCAGAAAAATAATATGATAATTAAGCAATAAAAGTTTCAGTATAGTATATTTTCAAATTGTAAAAAGCGATGACTCTCTTGTACTTAAATAGAGTTATCGTTTTTTTGATTGATTATATGAATCACCTTATTGTTCATTTTTGATAGTAAAAACAATTGTTGTAGGCATCATCATTGGAAAATTAATTATATCTAAAAATTTTTTTAAAATTACTAGAAAAATAAATAAAAACGACTTTAATCGACAATTTTTTTTACGTATTATTAATATTTGAAATAGATGCTTAGGGTATATATATTATAAGTTAAAGATTGAGCAAAATGGCATCGTGTATTTCAGATAGACATTTGTTCAGAGGAGGTTTATATGAAAAAAGAAAAGGTGCAGAAAAAGAAAACTAAAAGAGTGATGGGCATGACTATTTCAAGGAAAATAACACTTGCAATTATTTTAACTAATTTGCTTGTGGTAATAGTTATTGCTGGTATTATGGGAGTATTTTTAAATAAAAATGTTGGAGAGTCATCTCGTGAAATGGCTGTTAATCAAGTTGAGGCAAGTGTAAACAAATTTCAACAAGATTTTTCGAAAATTGAAACTGCTGTCGGAGTTATAGTTTCTCAGGTTTCCGAACGAACTGATGTTGCACAGGCGAAACTTGATCCAGAGTATCTACAAAATTTGAAAGTTGAGTTGACACCAGAACTTATAGCTATAGGTGAAAATCTCAAGTTATCACCTAGTGTATATGTGTATTATAATGTTGATATGTTTAAACAAGAAGTTGATATATGGCTTTTAGAAGATGAAGCTGGTAAATTTACACTTCAAGATTCATTTGGTATAGAGTATTATGATGATTATAATTCATGGTATAACGATCCACTCGAGAACAAAGTTGCATCTTGGACATTTCCTTATGAATCTGTGGCGGGAGGACTTATATCATCTTATGTAGTTCCAGTTATGAAAGATGGTGAAGCCATAGCTCTTGTAGGAATGGATTTTTATCTTGATGATATACAAGAAGCGCTTGGAGAGGTAAAGTTATTTGAAAGCGGATACTTATATTTAATGCATGAAGATGGAAGAACTATGGTTCATCCAAGAGTTGAGTTTGGAACAAATATGCTTGAAGTTGGTGACTTTGCAGATTTACTTGATGAGATGAATTCTAATGAAACTGGATTTACATCATATGATAGAGATGACGGTAGTAAAGTTATAGCAGCATATAGCCATTTAAATAATGGATGGATTATCGCATCAAGCATTCCTGAGAGTGAAGTCCTAGCGATACTATTTCTAATTATAAGAGTCCTAATTATAATTGGTATTTTTGCAATTATTATATCATTTATAATAGCTGCTTTTGTTGGTAGAAGTATAAGTAAACCCATTCTTGATGTTGTATATGCTATTGATAAGATTAAAAACGGTGACTTTACTATTAAAGTTAATACAAATTCAAAAGATGAAACATTATTACTAGCAAATGGAATTAATGATATGACAGAGAGTGTCCGAAGTCTTATTTCAGAAGCAAAGCATGTTAGCGGTGAAATGCTTGACGCTGCTTCAAATTTAGCGTCTATGTCAGAGGAAACATCTGCTACAGCAAGTCAAGTTGAGCATACTGTAAGCGAAATTGCATCAGGTACTAATGATACAGCGCGCGATGCCGAGAGTGGTGCAGTAGTTGCAGCGAATATAGATGCCAAATTCTTATTATTAAATGAAAATAGTGAGATTATGCGTGAAAATGCAAGCGAAGCTATAAAAGTTAATCAAGAAGGTGTTGAAGTACTTAAGGTTTTAAGTGAAAAATCTAAGATTAGCAAAAAGTCTAATGAAGAAGTTTCAAGTGCTGTTACAAGATTAGACGATGGAACGAAGTCAATTTCAGCTATTATAGAGACTATTACGTCTATAACAAAGCAAACTAATTTACTTGCTCTTAACGCTTCAATAGAAGCTGCTCGTGCTGGTGAAGCTGGTCGTGGATTTGCAGTTGTAGCGGAAGAGATTAGAAAACTTGCTGAAGATTCGGGTAGTGCTGCAAATGAAATAAAAGATATAGTAATTAATCTTCAAGATGAGAGTAAAAAGACTGTTAATATAATGAAACAGGTTGGTGAAATTAGTGAAGAACAAAACGTAGCAGTTAACAATGTTGATCAAGTTCTTGTTAAGATATTTGGGTCTGTAGATTCAATTGCTAAGCAGATTGAAATAGTTTCTGAGCAGATGACGTCTATCAATGCTGACAAAAATGAAATCGTTGGAGTAATTAATAATATTTCAGCAGTAACTGAAGAAACTGCTGCTTCAACAGAAGAAGTAACAGCTTCTATGGCTCAGCAAACGGAGGCCATGGAAGAGGTTTCAAAGAGTGCAGAACATCTAAATGAATTATCTTCAAAATTAAATGAACATATTAATGTGTTTAAAATATAAAATTTAGAGTAGTTAATGCAATAAGTAAAGAATAGATAGAATTACAAAAATGGGATTTTGTTAAATAGATAATTACTGATGGGCTTGTCGGTAAATAAGATTATTTAACAAGATGACTTCATGAAATCGAAAACATGTCTAATATAAGGTTTCAATATATCTTATATGTAGACATGTTTTTTTTACTTTTTCTGAACTTTCGATTATAATTTATCACCACTTTTATACTACTTAATATGTAAAAAAGGGGTGTGGCGAATGAACGATTTATTTTGGTCTTCATCAGATGGAGAATGAGAA
>JBARWW010000134.1:0-5795 GCA_049647005.1 Acidaminobacteraceae bacterium
AAATATAATATCTGGCATTAACATGCTCATCACCATCACTAGCAAGAAAATTGATTTGATTTTTTTGGCTTTATACAAATAGATCACCCCGGTATATTTTTCTATTTTTTTTACTTAATTTGATCCATACTTCTTCCAAGATGCTCATATCCAAGCCTAGTTACAACTCTTCCTCTTGGAGTTCTATTTATAAAGCCAAGTTGTAATAAAAATGGCTCATATACATCTTCAATAGTTTCTCTTTCTTCATCTGTTGTAGCAGCTAATGTGTCAAGTCCAACAGGGCCACCATCAAATTTTTCTATCATAGCGAGAAGTATTTTTCTATCAACACCATCAAGTCCATAATTATCTACATCCAAAAGTCTTAGTGCCTTATCAGTTAAGTCGTCAGTTATAATTCCATCGCCATTAACTTGAGCGTAATCACGTACTCTTTTAAGTAGTCTATTTGCAATTCTTGGTGTCCCTCTACTACGTCTCGAGACTTCAAGAGATGAGGACTCCATAATAGAAATGTCTAATATAGATGCTGATCTATCAACTATAAGCTTTAGTTCATCAGGATTATATAAATCTAGCTTACATATAACACCAAAACGATCACGAAGTGGAGATGTTAACATACCAAGCCTTGTAGTTGCACCTATTAGAGTAAATTTAGGAAGTTCTATACGAACACTCCTAGCTTCCGGCCCTTTACCAATTACTATATCTATAACATAATCTTCCATAGCAGGATAAAGAACCTCTTCAACGTGTCTACTCAATCTATGAATTTCATCTATAAACAATACATCGTTTTCCTTTAAGTTTGCAAGAATAGCAGCTAGGTCACCTGGTCTTTCAATAGCAGGTCCTGATGTTGTTTTTATATTTACATCCATCTCATGCGCAATAATATTTGAAAGTGTGGTTTTACCAAGACCTGGTGGCCCATATAAAAGTACGTGATCAAGACTCTCACCACGCATCTTAGCAGCACTTATAAATATATTTAACTTTTCTTTTGTTCTTGTCTGACCTATATAATCATCTAGACTTTGAGGTCTTAAAGTAAGCTCCGCAACTACATCTTCACTAGTAAAAGACGGTGTTACAAATCTACTATTAAATGCATCCATTTAATTCACCTACCCTTTAATTAATATACCAAGTCCTTCTTTAACTATATCTTCAGTCGTTTTTCCTGTGTAGTTAATTTTATTTATAGCCTTTTGAACTTCACTTTTTGAATATCCAAGAGCGAGTAGAGCAAGGACAGAATCATCTATTATTTCTGTTGTAATAGGCTGGAATTCTTCTACTTCACGCATATTAAATAGCGTTACAGGAAATTCTTTCTCTATCTTATCTCTAAGTTTCAATATAATAAGTTCAGCAGTCTTCTTGCCTATACCAGGCGCCGTTGTTAAATCTTTAAAGAATCCACACTTAATAGAATTTGCTAGTTCTATGTAGTTAAGAGATGAAAGCATGCTAAGTGCCGCTTTCGTTCCAACACCACTAACTGATGTAAGTAATTTAAACATCTTTAGTTCTTCTCTTGAAGAAAAACCAGTTAAACTCATATCATCTTCTTTAACTATAAGTTTTGTATAGATAACCACATCACCTTTTGAAGATGCATCATTAATTTCCTTTATAGAATTAAGCGAAGAATGAATTTTATATCCAATCCCACCGTTCTCAATAACAACAGATTCTAAGTCTGAGTCACATAATTTACCCTTTATAAAATCATACATATTAAATACCTCATAAAAATTTATTTGTGTTACTTATTATATTGTATCACAAACATACATTCGATTAAACTACACAAACAATATTTTTTTACACAAATTTAGCTCTAATACATAACAATATCAACTATGTAAATATAGTTGGCACTTTATTAACACTTATTCAAAAAACAAAAAAAACCACATCGTATAATTTCTTATGCGATGTGGTTTTACTATTTATCTAATTATGCCGCTAAATCTACTTCTAATTTCGTCATTGTAATTCCAGTAAATCCATAGAATACAGATATAATTGGATTTAAAATATTAAGGAAGGCATATGGTGCGTAAGCTACTGTTGCAACACCAAGTGTACTTGACATGAATAGTCCACATGAGTTCCAAGGAACAAGCACTGATGTTAAAGTTCCAGCATCTTCTAGAACTCTAGATAAGTTCTTAGGAGCAAGTCCTCGATCCTCGTAGATTTCTTTAAACATTCTACCAGGAATTACTATAGCTAAATACTGATCACCAGCTAAAAGATTCATAGAAATTATAGTTAAAACAGTTGCTAATACTAAACTTCCTGTAGATTTAGCATACTTAAGAAGTTCTGCAGCGATAGCTTCAAGCATACCAGTCTTTTCTAAAATACCACCAAATGTCATAGCGATTAGAATAAGTGAAACGGTCCACATCATACCATCTAAACCACCACGGCTAAGTAATGTATCTAACGCTTCAATTCCAGTTGCTGATTCGAAACCATAATGAGCTGCTCCAATTATATCTGTCATTCCAGCTCCCTGGAATAACCATGCAAATATTCCACCAAGGAATGTACCACCGATAAGTCCTGGAATTGCAGGAACTTTCATAATTACGATAGCAATTACTAAAACTGGTGCAAGTAATAACAAAGCATTAATGTTAAATGATGCTTGAATTCCTTCAAGTAATACAGAAATACTATCAGATTCTAGCGATTTTCCAGCATATTTCACACCCATGAATCCGTAAAGTATTAACGAAATAACAAGTGCTGGTCCAGTTGTATATATCATATGTCTAATATGATCAAATAATGTAGAACCCGCCATAGCAGGAGCTAAGTTTGTAGTATCAGATAGTGGAGACATCTTATCACCAAAGTATGCACCTGAAATAATTGCACCTGCAACTAAACCAAGAGGCATTCCAAGTCCTGCACCAACACCAACAAGCGCTATACCTACAGTACCAGCAGTAGTCCAAGATGAACCAGTAGCTAGCGAAACAACTGCACAAATAAGGCAAGTTGCAACTAAGAATATGCTTGGTGTTAAAATCTTTAATCCATAGAAAATCATTGTTGGAACGATTCCTGCTAAGATCCATGTTCCAATAATCATACCTATAATCATAAGTATAAGTATTGCACCCATAGCCATCTTAATAGTATCAACAACACCTTCTTCTAGTTCAGCCCATGTGTAACCTAAGTTTAACATCGCTACTCCACCAGCAACTACTCCTGCCGCTAAGATTGGTAAATGGGGGTCCCCACCCCAAAGTTGTAGTGTTAAAATAAGTGCTACCATAAGAAATACGATCGGAATAAGTGCGTGCCAAATTGTAGCTTTCTTTTTAGTTTTCATTTTTTCTCCCCCTTGGATTATGTACTAGAGTCTTTATACAACCCTTATATAGATTATATTCGTAGAACGACAAAATAATTTAGAATAATACAAAATAATTTTATAGAACGATTGTGATTTTTTTGAAAATTGAAACACACATCTACTTATTGTCATTTTAACATTCAAAATTCAAACTTTCATTCCACTTTAATTAGTAAATATCGTTTCTGCGAATACTCTCTTATTGTATAATTAATGACTCTGTATTTCAAGCAAAAGTATCATTTATGAGTATTTTGGGGCCTTATAGTTAATTTTTTATATCAAAGTCATACATATAAATTATTCACTACGTATAATTTGACCTTTATACACATCGAAATTAAATTGTAAGAAAATTAAAAGACAACACGACATTATCTTGCACATTTTTTTTTGTATATTTTCACCATGCTCTAATATTCGCTAAATGTTAACAGATTGTCTACAAATTTTTTGACATTTATCTTTCCACCTCCATTTCTTTTACCCCTAATATAGTCCATTTCTGCTTTAACATTTTCAAAGTCAAACAATGTATTACTATATCTTGTAAATACTTCGCTAAGATAATCTTCAAGTCCAAGGTTTGATATATTAGATAAACCTTTATTTATTGCTCGTCTTACTCTTTGTTCCATAGCACGTGGATTTTGAGATATGCTTGCACAAACATCTTGAAGAAGAACATCATAACTTGATCCTTCTCTCTCAAGAATATATTCACATATATCAAGAAGATCTTTTGCACCTTTCTCACCAGCTATGCCAAGCTTTGAGAAAATATAAGTTATATTTTGTATTCTATTTTTGACAACATTATAATTACTATCAACTTGGTCATCTGGTGCCTTTGTATCAAATATACCTTTCATGAGCTCAAATTTCTTTTCAAGTCTAACAAATTTACTTATATTTTCCAGAACCCTTACAATTTCAATCTTATTAATTGGTTTTTGTATATAGAACTCGATCCCTGCTTCATAGGCTTTTGAGATAAGAGATTTATCATTAACTTGAGAAATCATAACAAATTTCGAATTTATTTTTGCTTCTTTAAGTTTCTGAACCATTTTTATACCATCAATAGTCGGCATAAGAAGATCTATCAGTACAGCGTCTGGTTGTATCATATATATTTCTTCAAGTGCTCTTTCACTATTAGAATTAAAACCAATTATTTCTCCAAGTCTTTCATCTTCTATTATATCTTCTAAAACTCTAAGAACTGTTTCATCATCATCAATTAGATAATACTTCATAATGGTATTCCCCCAAACCGTCTATAGGTATTTTTATTATAATTTCTGTTCCCATCTTAAGTTCTGACTTAAGGGTTATAGAACCATAAAACTCTTTTTCAATTATATCTTTTACAATTGGAAGTCCCATACCACGATAAATATCACCTGTAACTTGATTAAATTTTGTTGAGTATCCATCTTGGAATACCACAGTTTTATTTTTAGCTTTTATTCCACTACCATTATCTAGAACAGATAACTTCAAAAAACCGCCTTCTTTCAATACAGCAATACGTATAATTTTAAAGCCATCATCTTGAAAAGATTCAATAGAATTACCAACAAGATTTCTTATAACAGACATAAGATAATAGTGTTTTGCAATTTCTATATCAAATTCTAACCTAATCTCTAAATCAATTTTTTTATTTTTAAAGGAACTATCTCTCTCATAACTCTCTTTTAATATAGACAAGAGTTCTGAAACCTTTAATAACTTTGAATTGCTACTATCACCAAGTTTTTCTATACCAACAAGAACCCTTTGATAATTCTTTTTTACCTCATGTATATCTTTTGCAATTTTGAGTGAGTGCATTTTGTCACTAGGATCATTTAGAGACTCATAGAGTTCATAAGCTTCTTTCATAACATTTTCTATATAACTCATATTTGATTTTATAAAATACGCTTCACCTTTAAGGTCTGAGACTATATCAAGCATTTCTTCATATTTTTCAATTTGTTTTTCTTTTTGAAATATCAATCTATAATACTCAAATATAAATACAGCAGCAAGAGCAATAAGTGATCTCACTAAAGCAACAAGCATAAGTTTATTTATAAGTGCTATGATTTCCGAGTGAATTACAGTCAACCTAGATAGTATTTCTACAAAGTTTGCTATAAAGTCACAGGTCCATATAATTATAAACCAATGCATAAGTGAAAACTCACCCTTTTTTAGTCTGTAAAATAAAATATAATACAACATTCCATATGCAATATCAAAAAACAGGATGTTGTAATCTATAAAAAAACCTGCCGTAAAGCTATTTAAAGCAATTCTAGTTAAACTACTTCTAAATATAAGACCAAATACTCCTACAAAAAAAGAGTTTACAATCGGATTTACATCTCTATTAAAATAATAAAATACTGGT
>JBARWW010000135.1:0-6804 GCA_049647005.1 Acidaminobacteraceae bacterium
ATTATGACCAGATGATGAAACTTCATCATTGATTACCTTTTGAGATGCCGCAAGTTGGCATCTTTTTTTTTTGGAACATTTTTTTGTGAGCAAAGCTCGCAAAAATAATGATGGAACAAATTTTCGACTATTAAAACCTTACGCAATATATTTTCCAAAAAAGCACCATTACCAAACGGCAACAGTGCTTCTCACTTCACTTATTTAATCACATAAATTAAACTTCAAGTTTATAACTCATCTAAAATACTCTAAACATAAGCCCTAACCCTAATATTGCTATAATCATTTTTTACAAATATATTATCTTTAAAAGTATTCATTTCATCTAAGGTATAGAATGAAAAATCTTTTTCACTTAGCTGAAGATCTGATTTTTTGTATTGCTGAAGTATTAAATCTTCACTTTTATTTATCATTTTCCTCATATCTTTTATATCATTAACGCTATGGTATTCTTTCATTATAGTTGTTCTAAATTCATATGCTACATTCGATATACGAATTAAATTCATAGATTCTTTTATCTTATCTATATCGAAATTTTTAAGGCCAACTGTTAAGGCGTATTTTTCAAAAGTATTTTTAATATCCATAGCTATATAATCAACTAGCTTCTCATCTATAACTTTTTTTAGCACATCTGGCCTATAGCCATTTGTATCAAGTTTTATCTCAAGCCCAATTGCTTTTACTTTTCTCATAAAATCAATTAGACCAACACAAAGTGTAGGTTCTCCACCGCTTATTACAAGCCCATCAAGTATATTTTTCTTTCCACGTAGATACTCTAAAACTTCTGATTCATCAATTGAATTTGGATTTATTTTACTTTCGTCAACGAGACTTCCATTATGACAATATGAACATCTGAAGTTACAATTTCCAGTAAAAATAATAGCAGCAAGTTTATTGGGATAATCTAAAAATGTAGTCTTTTTAAATCCTTTTATATTCATACACTCAACTCCTAGTTAGAAGAAAATTCTAATCTATCCTTATACTCTCCCTTTTTACCATCATTCCAGTTCGAAACTGGTCTATGATAGCCAACAACTCTTGACCAAACTTCAGTATCTTTTCCACAGATTGGACAAGAGAACTCTTCACCAGATATATACTTATGCTCTGGGCATATACTAAATGTTGGTGTTATTGTAAAGTAAGGCAGTTTATAGTTCTGAGTTACCTTTTGAAGTATCTTTTTAACGGTTGCTATAGACTCTATCTTTTCAGATACAAATCCATGAAGTACTGTGCCACCTGTGTATTTAATCTGTAATTCATCTTGCAGATCAAGCGCTTCAAATAAATCATCAGTATATCCAACTGGAAGTTGAGAACTATTTGTATAATAAGGGTACTCATCTCCCGCTTGAACTATATCTGGATACATTTCTTTATCTAGATTTGCAAATCTATAGGCTGTTCCTTCAGCAGGGCTTGCTTCTAAGTTATATAAATGACCCGTATCATTTTGGAATTTAATTAATACATCATTCATAAAATCTAAAATTTCTTCTGCAAATCTTTTTCCAGAAGTTGTTGTTATATCTTCATCACCATTTGTGAAGTTGATAATGCATTCATTAATTCCATTAGGTCCTATTGTTGCAAAGTGATTATTCCAATACTCTGAAGTGCTTTCATATACATCTTGCAAATAATATTTGCTATATGGATATAAACCCTTGTGCATATTTTCTTCTAAAATTACTCTCTTAAGTTCAAGTGAATTTTTAGCTATAATCATATTTTTTTCAATTTTATCAAATAGAGTTTCTCTGTCAGCTGATACATAACCCATTCGAGCCATATTGATCGTAACTACACCAATTGAACCAGTCTTTGGATTGGCTCCAAAAAGTCCACCACCGCGTCGTATAAGCTCTTTATTATCAAGTCTTAATCTACAACACATGGATCTAACATCTTCTGGATCTAAGTCTGAATTTACAAAGTTACTAAAGTAAGGGATTCCAAACTTAGCTGTCATCTCCATAATTTTATCAGTTACTTCTTCATCCCATTTCCAGTTTTTTGTTATGTTATACGTTGGGATTGGGAAAGTAAATACTCTACCCTTTGAATCACCCTCCATCATAACTTCACAAAATGCTATATTTATCATGTTCATTTCCTTTTGGTAATCTGCGTAGCTACTAGTATAGTCCCTTTCTCCACCAATAATTACTGGTAGTTTAGAATGTGTACTTGGGACTTCCTTATCCATTGTTATATTAAAGAATGGAGTCTGGAAGCCAACTCTTGTAGCTATATTCATGTTAAAAACAAAAGATTGCATTGCTTGTTTAACTTCGCCATATGACAATTCATCACTTCTTATGAAAGGAGCAAGCAAGGTATCAAAGTTTGATAGTGCCTGCGCACCTGCCGCTTCACCTTGAAGTGTATATATAAAGTTTACGATTTGCATAAGTGCCGTTTCAAAATGTTTTGCTGGTGCTGATTCAACTTTGCCAGCAACCCCGCCAAAACCTCTCGTAAGTATATCTTCAAGCGACCAACCACAACAGTAAGTCGAAAGTAAGCCTAGATCATGAATGTGAATATCACCGTTTTCATGTCCGCGTCTTATGCTCTCATCATATACACTATTTAGCCAAAATGTCTTAGTTGCCTTTGCTATTACATGATTGTTTAAACCTTGAAGAGAATATGACATATTTGAATTTTCTTTTACTGTCCAATCAGTTTGACCTATGTATTCGTTGAACATATTCATAATGTCATCCACAGTTTCTTTCTTTTCTCTTTTCTTTTTATGTTCATATCTATATTTTATGTAGTTTTTAGCCGTCTCATATTCTGCCATCTGCATAAGTACAAGCTCTACATTATCTTGAATCTCTTCAACTTTAAATGTCTCTTTTCCAATAACATTTAGATTATCTACTACTGAATCAACTATAAGTTCAGATAGTTTCTTTAAGTTTTTTTGGCTTCTAGATTTCTTACTCACTAAAAGCGCCTTAAAAACAGCATTGTCAATCTTATCTCTCTTAAATACTACTAATTCATGATTTCTCTTTTCAATTAATTTAATCATACGCTCCTCCAAACACTACATATAGTGTGTTGCGCTCTAGTCAAATACAACATATAGAAAAGTAGGCAGTAAAAATACACCTAGGCAAACTCGTGCCAGGCGTTCTTCTCTGTGTTTATATAAATAATTTTCTTATGTATATTTTTTTGAGCTAATCTTTTTAAGCAAATTTCTACTATCATAATTCTATCAAACATATCTTGATTGAACAACCAATTAAAAGACCAATAGTTAAGTTCTAATACTATTGCTGAATTTGCATTTTTCGTAAATTTTATAACTTTTCCACTTGACACTGCACGGTGTAGATTTGAGCATTTCACCAACTAAAAATACTTTTATATCAAAAAATACAATTGTGTATTATATACAACATTCAAGATTGATTCGACATTTTCGAACAAGCTTTTCAAGCGTTTAGTATAAAAAAATCGCTACTATTAAATTAACTTAACTTATTTATTTATAAAGTATTATTATAAACAAAAGGAGGTCTAAACCTTTGTAGTTTAAGACCTCCAACTTGTCTGACAAATATTTTTGTTATTTATTATCGTCAATCATTTCTTTTACATTTTCAATTATATTATCTACAGAAAATCCGAATTTTCTAAATAATACTTTTCCTGGTGCTGACTCTCCAAATCTATCTAGTGATATACTTCTTCCATATTCGCCGATAAATCTTTCCCATCCAATTTTCACACCTGCTTCGACAGATATTCTGTTTTTTATATTTTTGGGTATTATTTGATCTTGATAGTGTTTTGATTGACTAAGGAATAGTTCCATAGAAATCATACTAACTACTCTAGTATCAATACCTTCTTTTATAAGTTCTTTAGAAGCTTCAAGAGCAATATTTACTTCTGATCCTGAGGCTATAATAATAGCATCCGCTTCATCTTTCACCTCTTTTTGTAAAGTATACGCACCATAGTGCGCTCCTTTGCTTACCCCTTCAAGTAGTGGTAGATTTTGTCTTGAAAGAATCATAGCAGATGGTCCATCCATACGTTTTAACGCCTCAGTCCAAGCAATTGCTGTTTCTTTTGCATCTGCAGGTCTATATACGTGCAGGTTTGGAATTGATCTTAACATTAGCATATGTTCTATAGGCTGATGCGTCGGACCATCTTCACCAACACCAATACTATCATGTGTAAATACATATATAACTGGTAGATTCATTATAGCTGATAGTCTTATTGAAGGTTTCATATAATCTGAAAATACCAAGAATGTTGCTCCAAAAGCTCTAACACCTCCATGAAGTGCTAAACCATTAAGGATACCACCCATTGCATGTTCACGAACTCCAAAGAATATGTTGTTACCTGATGGGTTTTCAAAATTAAAATCACCAAATCCTTTAAGGTAAGTCTTTGTTGATCCGTTTAAGTCCGCTGATCCACCAAGAAAATTAGGAATGAATTTGCTTACATAATTCATAAATAGTCCACCACTATTTCTAGTTGCATCTTCTGCTTTTAAATCTGCCCACATCTTTTTATCATCTAAGAGATCAAGTGGAAGCTCATAATCATGCCAAGCTTCCCATACTTTTGCTTTCTCAGGATATTTTATAAAGTATTCTTCCATTTTTTCTTCCCAAAGGAATCTGTCAATTTCTCTTTTATCTATAACTGATTTCATATGTTCGTTAACTTCTTCTGGAATGAAGAAAGTCTCATCAGGATCCCATCCCATATGTTCTTTAGTTAATCTTAGTTCATCGTCTCCAAGTGGTGATCCATGTGCTTTTGATTTACCAGCATTATTTGGACTACCATATCCTATAATTGTTTTACATTTTATAAGAGTTGGTTTAGTTGAAGAAAGTCTCGCCTGTTTAATTGCAGCTGATATCTCCACAGGATCATTACCATCACTTACTTCTATCACTTCCCATTCGTATGCCTTAAATCTCATACCAACATCTTCTGTAAATGTTAAATCAGTACTTCCATCAATCGTTATGCTATTATCATCATATAATACTATAAGTTTTCCAAGTTTTAAGTGGCCAGCAAGAGATGCCGCTTCAGAAGATATACCTTCCATAAGATCTCCATCTCCAGCTACTACATAAGTATAATGATCTATCAAATTAAAATCTGAAGTATTAAATTCAGCAGCTATTCTTTTTTCCGCAATAGCCATACCTACTCCATTTGCAAACCCTTGCCCCAAAGGACCTGTTGTAGTCTCAATACCTGGAGTAATTTCATACTCTGGATGACCTGGAGTAATGCTTCCAAGCTGTCTAAAGTTTTTAATGTCATCAATACTTACTTCATATCCAAATAGATGAAGTAGTGAGTATAGTAAGGCAGAGCCATGGCCAGCTGATAAAATAAATCTATCTCTATCAACCCACATTGGATCTGTAGCTGAACCCTTTAAAAAATCTTTCCACAGAGTATATCCAATAGCTGCAACTCCCATAGGAAGACCCGGATGTCCTGAATTTGCTTTCTCAACTGCGTCTGCGCTAAGTAGCCTTATTGTTTCAATAGCTTTGTAATCAACTTTATTCATATATACCTCCATTTTTTTAAATATCTGTTATTTAATCATACTTTGTACAAATTTATGCTTCATAAATGTATTTACCCTTATTTTTACTTGCTAAAATATAATTTACTTTTTTTTTTGTTTTATACATATTTTATATTTGAAATGGGTATATATGCTACAATTAGCTTACTTTATATTGAAATTTTAAGTATATGCATAGACATTTAACATACATTTTAAATATAGGATGTGAATTTATGAGAACATATGAAGCAATTCAATTAGCAATTAAAGCTCATGATAAGCAATTTCGAAAACTTGATGGAGATATATATGCAGCGCATCCTATTGAAGTTGGAATTATATTAGCATCAAATAACTACGAAACGGATATTATAATAGCTGGAATTTTACATGATACTGTTGAAGATACTTATGTGACACTTGACGATATTGCTTCTCAATTTGGTAATCATGTAAGATCTCTTGTCGACGGTTGCTCAGAAAATGACAAATCACTAGCTTGGAAAAATCGTAAACTTAATGCTTTAGATACAGTAGAAAATTGTGATGATATTGGCGTAAAACTTATCTTTTGCGCAGATAAACTTAGCAACATACAAAGTATTATTAGATACAAACAAAATTCTTCTGATAAGGATCTTTGGTCAAAGTTTAATGCTGGATTTGAGGATCAAAAATGGTACTACACCGAGTCACTTAGGGTGCTTAATGATTTAAAAGATACTAAAATGTATTTGGAACTTAAAGATTCTATTGATATCGTTTTTTATAGTGAAAAATAAACTATAGTAGCCTTGTATATTTAGTCGTCATAATTAATCAAAAAAAGTCGCTTAGTTCGAAATTACTCAAATATAAGCGACTTTTAATATTTTCTATTTAATTACTTGATTACTTAATATCAAATTTTTTATTTATCATCTGTATAAGTGGTGTAACCTGAACTATAGTTGGAGCACCTTTCATCCATATCTGTTGCTTAATTACTTCTAGAAGTTCTTCTTTTGTAGCACCTTCGTTTATAGCTTTTTTAAGTTCTAGTTTTGCTCTAGTTTCATTATCATCAAATATTGCTGTAGCAAGTGCTATCATATATCTATACTTTAGAGGAATTACTCCCTTACCCCATATTTGATGGTGATAACTTGCAATCGACTGTTGGAATTCTTCACCAAAATTTGCAGCAACCA
>JBARWW010000136.1:0-6262 GCA_049647005.1 Acidaminobacteraceae bacterium
CTTTAAAATAAATACAGATATATATCCATATAGCGTTAGATTTAATGAAAACGCCACATTTAGAGTCATGGCATATGATGATAAACAAATTTCGAGTGACGTTATTGGTTCTGGAAGTTCAACACCTTACCAGCGCATTCGTTTTTATATGGAAAAAGTTTTGTTTGATAGCATTGTTCTATCATCTAGTAGAGAAAGCAAAAATGATTATTTGTGGTTTGATTATATTTTTAAAAGTAATTTGTTAAATGCAGCTCCAGATGAAGATGTATTTACATATGATTTTCATGAGCAAGATTTAATATTTGGAAATGATGAATTTGGATCATTGATAGAAGATGGTAGTCAAAATCTTAAAATCATTCGCATGATTAAATCAGATTATATGAGAGGGAATTTGAAAAAAGCCACTTTAAAAAGCTTCTTTAACAAAAATATTTATAAAGGTATCAATTTTGAAAATATAAATGATTGTGTAGATGGACAAGATCCACCTGATATAGAAGTTTTAAAAAAGAACTTTGTTCAGAAGATAAATTCATCAAAAACTATTGTAACAACTAAGGATTATGAAAAAACAATTAAAGATTTCAAATATACAAGGATTCTATATTCAAGGGCAATAGCAAGTAACAATATAGAAAATACTGTAGATATATATGCAGTTCCATTTACTAATACAAGGTTCTATCGAATGACTGAAGAATTTCGAATAGCACTTGCTGAGTATATGGAAAAATATAAACTTATATCAACAAATATAGTAGTAAAAGATCCAGAGTATGTTGAGATTAAGATAGAGATTAAGCTATCTATAAAAAATCGTAACACATTTGATATTGAAAAAATAAGATCAGATTTAAAGACCTTGTATAATCCAACGGAAGTTAATAATGTTAAATACGAGTATGAGATGGGAACAATGCCATCAAAGATTGATCTAATCAAGTCTATTAAAAATAAATATAAAAATGTAGTTATAGAAAATGTAGAAGTTAGTGCAATTGGAAAAGGTGTTAAGAGAAGTAGTGAAGGCTATAAATTACCTTGTAATGCAGTTATATACTGCGACGAGATCAATATAAATTTAGTATAGGAGGTTGTCATGTATAATGATGCATATTTTTCGTTAAATAGACAATTGCATTACTCAAAAGGTAAATTGAGAAATGTTGAAATAGAAAATGACAACCTAATACTAAATAGTAAACTTATGATTTCAGAAGTAGCTAAGTTTGATATACCCAAAGGCTACTACAAGCGATACCGCATGGACTTTTTTGGAAACATATTTATTGAAGACGACAATTACATATATCTATATGACTATAATAAGTTTATAGCTGAGGTAATGCTTGATAAGAGCATAATCAAAGAGTATGAAATTCTAGATTATAAAGTAAGTGAGAATCGAATATATATTTATGCATTAAATAAAGAAAACTATGTTATAGAATACAGCATTATTTCGAGAAGTGTAAAAAAAATAGTTAAAACAAATGAAACAAACATAGAAATTATTAATCAATTCAAAAAATCAAATCTTAGATTTGTGAAGTGCCATGATAGAGACGATTTAACAAAAGTATTTTCAGCAGATGAAATTAGATTATTGCAAGATAGTGAATATATATATGAAGATAAATTCGAGAAATTCTATCAGATTAAGAGTAATACTATTAAGATATTTGAAAGAATAAAGTTGTTTTATGATAATGAAGATAGCGATATTATAATAGGTGAAGCATTTTTACCAATTATAAATTCTAGTTATAAGGAAAATGAATGGTATAAGTTAAAGATTTATACTGATATACCAGAGGAAACAAGTATATCAATTGAATATGCTACCTTCTCTAAAAAAATACTAGATAATATAGGTATTATTAATTATAAAAACCTTAATGAGATTGAAGAAGTGAAGTTTGATAAGTTGATATCTCAACTTGAGTTTTATAAAAGCGAGTATTTTGATGAAATTTTACTTCGCGGTAATGGGCAGTTTATTATCATAAAATTGAAATTCAATGGAAGACATACCTCATCACCAATCGTTGATAAAATTCGTATATATCATAAAAGCGAATCTTATATTAAATATTTGCCAGAAGTATATCAAAATCAAAAGCAAAGAGATTTTTTAGAACGTTATCTTATGATATTTGAATCAATTAATGATGAAATAGAAGAAAAAGTAGATCAAATATCAAAAAGATTTGATTTATATAAATGTGATTTTTTCTTTCTAAAATATATAGCAAAGTGGTTATCGCTTGATGTAGATGTTACGTGGAATGAAGAAAAACTTAGAAACTTACTATTAGAATATAAAGAAATTTATGATTATAGAGGAACATCAAAATTCTTAAAGAGAATTTTAGAAATATATTTAGATGCGGAAATTACAATAGTTGAAAATTCAAGCATAAACTATAGTAGTGAAGAACTTACATCGGAACTAAAAAATATCTTATCTCAAAATTTTGGAGAAGATAACTTTAATATAACAATACTTTGTTCAAGAAAAACACAGCTATCAGAAAAAGAAAGGAATTCAATAAGTAGAATTATAAGCAATTCAGTTCCGCCATATTGTAAATATAACTTTGTTGAATTGTATAATTACTTATCATTAACTAATCATACATACCTTGGAATTAACACAAAGATATCTGATATAAGTGAGTTGAAACTTGATGACGAAACTATACTACCATTTAACACCTTATTAAATGATTAAGCATTGATAGAAAAATCGAAATACCTAATAACTGTTTTTAAGGAGGAAGATTATGAATGAATCTAATTTGAATTCGCTTTTAAGAAATAATTATTTTTATGGAAAATTATTGACTGTAAGAGATTTTCAAAGCGAGCAGGAATATGTAATCAATAAATTTAATGTATTAAATAAACATTTAGTAGGCGAAGGAATTGTAAACGGGCTCAATGTAGTTCTTATAGATGATCAAACTATATCTGTGGAATCAGGACTTGCAATCGATTCGCTTGGAAATCTCATAATAGTTCCTACGCCTGTAACTGAAAAAATATCATTAATAGATGGATATAGTTTGTTGAGTGGCGAAAACGAGGCGTTTTTATGCTTAAAACATGACGATAAATACATAGAACGCGTTCAGACTATAAACAATACATCTGCTGAAAGCGAAAAGGAAAGTTACAATAGAATTTCTGAATCCTATAAATTAGTACTTGTAGACAATGGAATAAAACTAGATGAGTTTTATATGAAGGATGGACTTTATAAATCTGAAGTTGTATTTAGTGATGATTTTGTAGATTTGTATATACTAAACCCTAAATCAACAGAACACGGTAACTATCTTAAAGCTAGACTACTTATAAAGCGTAAAAAAGCCAAAGCTTCTATAAATACAAAGTTATTAATTGATGTGAAATTTGGAGATAAAGGAATTAAAAAAGAGTTCAATTTTAAACTAGATTCAAATGATAAGTCATCTTGGTTAGATGAAGAGATGAACTTTGGTATAGTTAATGGAGTAAATCAAAAGGCTGAGATTAATATAGATAAGGGATCAAGTATATCAATAAATGAAATTTCTTATGACTATAGTAAAACTAAACTGGATGATGTTAAAATTATTGATAAGCTTGATCAAGATGTTAAAAAATCATTAGCAAATAGAAAGGAATATAGTGGAAGCTTCAATACTAATGGACTAATATATCTCGCTAAGATAAATATAGTGAAGTTCGAAAGTTCTGTTGTAATAAAAGAACTTGAATTTAATCCTTATAGTATGAGAGTTTTCTCAAACAAAGATATTATAAAAATAATGGAGTCGCTTGTTAAGATTAATAATATAGATGTATCAGCTACTACAAAAGTTCTTCCTATGAACTCGAAACCTGTTGTAGACTCAAAGTTTGATGAAAAAGCAGGTAGCTTATCATTTGAGTTCGGAATTCCTGAGCAAGTAAATATATTTGATAATATAAAAACTGGAACATATGAATTTGAAATTATGGAGAATTTTAAATTTGGCCAAAATTTTGTCTCTGATGAAATTAATCATGCTCTTGGAACTGGTCCTGTATATATACATGTAGGATTAGTTGAAGAAATATATGTAGCTCAAAATGATTATGATAAATCCATTTATTATGGCGCGTCAGAGGTTTTTCTTAAGAGTGAATTTGAAGGCGAAATTAATAATTATAGTTTTGGTGCAATAGTATATCCTGGTAAAGGCACATGTCGAATTGGAGCAAGAATTAATAACGGAAAAAAAGGAGAAAAATTCAAACTGAGATGGTGGGGATATAAAGAAACTTCTGATATTATACCTGGAGATATAGTAAATATAAAAATAGTTCCTGATGAAGTTACATTAAAACCGCTTGAAACTATAAAATTTGATTGTGTTATAAAAGGCGATAGCGACTTCTTATTTGAGTGGGATATCAAGAATGAAGGTGAAATTGATGAATTTGGAAATTATATCGCACCTGCACTTGAAGGTGAATACGAGATATCTGTTAAAAGTCTAAAAGATCCAAGTAAAATAGCAATCGCCAAAATAAATGTTAAGAAAGAAAGTAAATTTGCGAAAGCTAAGTCGAAAGTTAGTAAGTAAATATTATTATAATAAATAAAAAATAAGTAATTTATGGTTAGGAAAAAAGCAGCAATACTATTGATTAATTTGTAGATATTGCTGCTTTAGGTTGAAGTGAAATTAAAGTTTACTTTTCATCTTCCTCACAAATATTACCAGCTGCATTCACACATGTTTCACAGATTAAGAAATTCCTGAAACTCTTAAGTTGTTTAGTACAGTCGCAAAAGAAACATTTAGCATCTCCATTACTAGATTTTCCAATTGAATTTTTTTGCTTATTAACATTTGACATTTTAATTCCCCCTATATATTGGTTTGGTAAATTATGTTAATATAAATATATTACATAAAAAGGAAAATTACAACTGTAAATTGAGTGGAAATTCAAAAAAAATCTTTTGATATCTGTAAGCGAGTTATATTAAGCGTTATAAAATTATATTTTTTTTGTAAAATTTTGAAAAATAAAGTGTAATATATAAAAAAATATCGATTAATTTAAAATGATGTGTCAATTTTGATAAGTAAGTTTTAATTGAATTGATAAAAAGGTATAATGTAATTGCATAGTTAATTATATGTGATAAGTTTTACTAACTTGAAACAAATATATATTTAAGAAGGGAGCTAATATAGATGAAAAAGAATACTAATTTAAAAAAGGTAATAAAATGCTTGAGTCTTATTTTTGTTATAGCCTTCTTTAGTAAGGTTTACTACGAATTAAAGTTTTGGGATTTAACAGTAGGTATGATTAAATTAGAGAAAAAGAAGAAAGATGTAGTGTTAGTATCTAAAAAAGCAATAATGCTTATTACAAAAGGTACTGATAAAGATAATGAGATGATAGAAGAAATGTATGAGTATGGATTTGAATATGTAAACAAATATGGACGAGGGTATTTATTTACTCGTGATGATGAAGAAGTAGTTTTATTCAAAAAAGAACATTTAGGAAGATATTCGGTTTATGAGATAGAAGGTTCAAATTTAACTAAAGAAGAATTACGTGAACTTGCATAAAAAAGATTAATGTAATAAAAAAGCCAATTAAGAAAAAGTTAATTGGCTTTTTTATTATATAAACACGAATTAAATTAGCTTCGATATTTAAATAGGACAAAATTATTGTAATGCTTTAGTATTTGAAAAGTATTAAATGCATATTTAAAAGCGATATTAGTATAATAAAATGTACAATTTGCTAATAAGTTGATTTGAAATCACAATATATATAAGTTATATTCATAGGTTAATTTTATACATTAGAAGGAAGAAAAGCGAATACAATAGGAATGACCAATTGTCAGAATAATTTTAAAACACTTTTAATTCGAAAAGGTGTTGACGAAAACAGCATGCAATGTTATTATTATCAAGTCGCTAACAATTGACGCAGACGAGTGAGACACTCAATTGAGTCAATTTGGTTTTGGAAAATAGTTTTTTAAAAAACTTGACATCGACAAGCACGAATGGTAAGATAAACGAGTCGCTAAGAGCTGGTCAACACGACATATATGCGGCGAAAAAAAGAAAATTGAACTTTGAAAACTAAACAATATAACAAAAAACACTTTATGTAAATAAAGAAAAATTAATGCGAATTTAAACACGTTTCATTTATTTGAAATGTTAAGTTAGCATGATTCCTA
>JBARWW010000137.1:0-7108 GCA_049647005.1 Acidaminobacteraceae bacterium
AATTATATCAGAGCCAAAAGCCTTGATTGGTTTTGCTGGACCAAGAGTTATAGAACAAACTATACGTCAAAAACTACCCGACGGATTTCAAAGAGCAGAGTTTTTGCTCGAGCATGGATTTATAGACAAAATAATAGAAAGAGAAGAACTTAGGATTAATCTAAGTATGATCTTAAAACTACATGGTCTTAAGTGTGATAGCCATGCATAATAATAATTCCTTGATAGAGGAACTAGAAAAAAGTATTTATAATTTGAAACAGATATCTACAAATAATAATATGGATTTTACAGATGAAATTGCTAAACTTAAAGCAAAAATAAATAAGTATAAAAAAGAAACTAGCATCTCTAATGATGCTTGGAATAAGGTTCAAAAAGCGAGACTTAAAAATAGACCTACAACTATTGAATATATAAATCAAATTACAGATGAATTTATGGAACTTCATGGAGATAGACTCTATGGTGATGATAAGGCGATTATTGGTGGAGTTGCTTTTATAGATGGTACACCTGTTACTATAATTGGTCATCAAAAAGGAAGAGATGTAAAAGAAAATATATTTAGAAATTTTGGTATGGCTCATCCAGAAGGATATAGAAAATCATTAAGACTTATGAAACAAGCAGAGAAGTTTGGTAGACCTATTATTTGTTTTATAGATACTCCAGGAGCTTACTGCGGAATTGGTGCTGAAGAACGAGGACAGGGTGAAGCAATAGCTAAAAATCTATTTGAGATGAGTGATCTTACTGTTCCTGTTATCTCTATTATAATTGGTGAAGGTGGTAGTGGTGGTGCGCTTGCACTAGGAGTTGCCAATAAAATCCATATGTTAGAAAATACAGTTTACTCAGTGCTTTCTCCAGAAGGTTTTGCTACGATTTTATGGAAAGATGTATCAAGAGCGTCAGAGGCTGCCGAGATTATGAAAATAACGTCAATTGAACTTAAAGAATTTGGCTTGATAGATAATATCATAGTGGAACCAATAGGTGGAGCTGGAGCAGATATTAAATATATATCTCAAAATATAAAAGAGCAAATATTAAAAGATCTTGAGAGTTTGAAAAAATTATCTCAAGAAGAACTGGTTGAAGATAGATACAATAAATTTCGAAAAATGGGAAAATATAACACGTCATAAAAAACTGCTTATGCAGTTTTTTTTATGCAATTATTTAGATTTAGATTTCAAATTAAAAGATTAATCTGATAAATTTACTAGAGATAAATAATTTGTTAAGTATTTATCTTATTAATCTATTTTAATAAAACATAAATTATAATATAATTATAAGATATTCAACTAGTTTTCAATAAGTTAGTAAATTCTAAAAAACACTTAAATCAATTAGTTGTAGAGTTTTTTAAAAATATAAATATGGTTTATAACATATCTGACAAGACAAGAGGAGCTATATATGAAACCTAAAGATAGAAATATTTCTTTAAGCCAAAAAGCAAAGGTGAAAATTCTTGAGTATATCAAACGAAATGATTTTCAATCTAACGACTTGCTTCCAAGCGAGGCAAGTCTAATGAAGATGCTTGGTGTAAGTAGATACACAGTGAGAGAAGCTCTTGCGCTACTAGAACAAGAAAGAGTTGTATATAAAATTCAAGGTAAAGGTACCTTTTTGAAGAAGAAACCACTACAAATTGAGAGTGGTCTTGAAAAACTTGATAGTATAACTGATACAATTGCTAGTTTCGGAATGGAGTCTGGTACAAAATGGATTAGTGTAGAGGTGAAAAATCCAACTGATGATATGGTTGAGAGACTTAAACTTGAGAAAGATGAAAAGGTAGTTACCTTTAAAAGATTAAGGACTGCAAATGGTGATATTGCATCTTATTGTGTAGATACTATGCCAGCTAGATATTTTAAGTATATTCCTTATGATATAACAGAAGAATCATTACTTAAGTATTTAGAGAAGGAACTTGATCTATACGTGGATAGTGCAATTGCATACATTTTGCCAACAGAACCAACTCAAGAGATGATAAATGAACTTGGTGTAGATGAGAGTCATTTATTTATCGTTCTTCATCAAATGCATTATGATAATGAAGGTCACGCTGTTCTTTACTCTGATGACTACTTTAATCCAGAAATTATAAAATTTAAGATAAATAGAGCGAGGTAAATATGAATATATTAATTAGAGATACCAATATTTTAACAATGGAAAGTGAAGAAATTATTAAAGGTAATATAGGTATAGTCGATAGTGAAATTGCATTCTGTGGTGTTACACCTTATGAATTTATCCCGGATGAAGTTATTGATGGACAAGGCACTATAACTATGCCAGGACTTATCAATGCGCATACGCACGCGGCGATGTCTCTTATGAGGAATTACGCTGATGACTTACCATTTTGGCCATGGCTTACAGAAAAAATCTGGCCAATTGAAGAGAAATTGACTGGTGATCATGTGTATCATGGAACTATGCTTAGTATAGTTGAGATGATTAGATCAGGTATTACTACTTTTGCTGATATGTATATGTTTATGGATGAAGTTGCTAAAGCAGTAGAAATTACTGGTATTCGTGCAAACTTATCAAGAGGTATAGCAGGTAGTGCTAGTGATATTAAGTCTCTTGCTAAGTTAAAAGAAAGTGAAGAATTCTTTAATAAATACAATAATAGCTCTGATGGAAGAATCAAAGTAGACTTAGGACCTCACGCTCCTTATACATGTGATAAAGAATATCTTTTGCATGTAATTGAACTTGCAAAAAAATTAGACGCAAGATTACATATTCACCTTAGTGAGAGTAAAAAAGAAGTTGAAGATTCCTACAAAGCTCACGGAATGAGTCCAATCCAATATATGAATGAACTTGGATTATTTGAGTGTAAAACTATGGCAGCTCACTGCGTTCATATTGATGATAAAGACATCGCTATATTAAAAGAAAAGAATGTAAGTGTACTTAATAATCCAGGAAGCAATATGAAACTTGCCAATGGTTTCTCTCCAGTAAGTAAGTTATTAGATTCTGGAGTGAATGTAGCGCTTGGAACAGATGGTTCAGCATCTAATAATAATCTGAATATGTTTGAAGAAATGAATTATGCTTCTTTAGTAAATAAAGCAACTACATTTGAGCCGACTGCAGTTCCAGCTTTTAAGGCACTTCAAATGGCAACTATTAATGGAGCTATAGCTCTAGGGATAGATGATAAAGTAGGTACAATTACTGCTGGTAAAAAAGCTGATCTTATAATGATCGATATTGAAAAAGCACACTTTTATCCAAAGTATAACCTAATTTCGTCTCTTGTGTATTCAGCTCAGGCTTCTGATGTAATGAACGTTATTATAAATGGAAAAGTTATAATGCAAGATTATAAGATTACAACTGTTAACGAAAAAGAAATCTTAATTAATTCAGATAAATACGCAAAAAATTTAACGATGGACTTATAATTAGATCAATAGATATTCAAAATAGGTCACTAAAGTTACCTAGTGACCTAATATTTATTAACAAGGGGGACTAATTTAATGGCGACTATTAATGCGATTGTATATAATAATGGAGTATTATCTTTAATAGATCAAAGGGCCTTGCCTACGGTAGTGGAAATGTTTGAATGTAGAACATACAAAGAAATAGAGTTTGCAATTAAAGATATGGTAGTAAGAGGTGCACCTGCAATTGGAGCTACTGCAGCTTATGGTGTGCTACTTGCAAGTATAGAATTTAAAAAGTCTACTAGCAATTTTGATGAATATAGAAGAAATATGCAAGATGCCATTGCCTTTCTAAATGCATCAAGACCTACTGCTGTTAACCTTATGTGGGCTATGAAGCAGATGCTTGATCTATTTGAAGATAGTAGAAAGAGTATTAATGAGATACATACTAATATTGAAAAGTTAGCGCTTAGAATTCACGCTGAAGATATAGAAACAAATAAGACTATGGCAAAACATGGTAATGAAGTAATACCTCAAGGCGCAACAATCCTAACACACTGCAATACAGGTGCTCTTGCAACTGCGGGTTATGGCACTGCGCTTGGTGTTATCCGAGAAGCTCACTACACTGGAAAAGATATATTTGTGTTTGCTGATGAGACAAGACCAAGGCTTCAAGGAGGAAGACTTACAGCATGGGAGCTTATGCAAGAAAAAATACCATCGAAATTAATAGCTGATAGTAGCGCTGCGTCACTTATAAGAGATGGGAAGATTGATGTAATACTTGTAGGGGCTGATCGAATTGCACTTAACGGTGATACAGCAAATAAAGTTGGAACATTTATGTTATCTGTAATAGCTAAAGAATACAATGTACCTTTTTATATAGTGGCTCCTACAACTACTATCGATTTTGATATAGAGCTTGGAGAAGAGATAGAAATTGAAGAAAGATCTTCTGAGGAAATAAGTCATATTAGTGGGATAAGAATTGCTCCAGAAGGAATGGATATATATAATCCAGCATTTGATGTTACTCCCTCTAAGTTTATAACTGGAATAATTACTGAAAAAGGAATTGTTAAAGCTCCTTTTAAAGAAAACATACTAAAGCTTAAGGAGTTATAATATGAGACGTGCGATAATTGGTGGGACTGGTGTATATGACGTTGATAGCAATGTAGTGATTAGAATTATTTCAACTGAGTATGGTGAAGTTGAGGTACAAATTAGAATGGTTAATGGAAAAGAAATAGTCTTCTTGCCTAGACACGGAAAAGGACACTCAAAACCACCACATCTTATAAATTACAGAGCAAATATAATGGCTCTTAAGGAACTTGGTGTAACGCATATTTACTCAACTTGCGCTGTTGGTTCTCTAAATGACGCTTATGGGCTAGGAGATGTTATGCTTATAACGGATTTTTTAGACTTCACAAAAGCGAGAATTCATACATTTCATGATGGAAGTGATGGGGTTAAACATACAGATATGAGTGATCCTTATTGTAAAAACTTAAGAGAGAATTTTCAAGATAAGGCAAAAGAATTTAATATAGATATAAAGGGTAGTGGCGTTTATGTTTGCACTGAAGGTCCAAGGTTTGAGACTGCAAGTGAAATTAAAATGTATGGTAAAATGGGCGGTGACGTTGTTGGTATGACGAATGTTCCAGAAGTTGTTCTAGCAAAAGAACTTGGTATTTGCTACAGTGCTATAGGGATTGTGACTAATTGGTGTACTGGTTTTAAGTCGGATGATATACAAATGCATGATATAAGTGCATTTGTTGCTAAAAATAAAGAGGGTATAACAAATTGTTTTATAGAAATACTTTCATCTGAAATAGAAGAGGATAAATGTAACTGTAAAAATTCGGTGTTGAAATTATAGAAAATGTGAATGTCCATAATTTGACTAATACAAAATATAAAAGATGTTAAATCTTAAATATTTGTAGCACTTAAGATATTTATAAAGGTATTTGAGTGTGTATAGAGAATATGATTTAAGAGTAGATGAGGTAAAAAATGAAGAATAAACTAATATATATATTAATGACTATGTCAGCATTTTTTTGGAGTGGAGCTTTTATAGCTGGAAAAGTAAGTGTTCTATATTTTACTCCAGTTCAAGCAACTTTTTATAGGTTTACATTTGCTTCTATAATTATATTTACTGTTTTAAAAATTAAAGAACCTGAGAATGTAAAAATAAACAAATCGCAAATTAAAATGGCTATGACACTTGGAATTGTAGGAATGATAGGTTATCATCTTTTATTTTTTGAAGCATTAAAACATACTACAGCGTCCAATGCGAGTATGATAGCGGCAATGAACCCTATGCTTACAGCTCTCTTTAGTAGCCTAATGGTATCGGAAAAATTAGGATTAAGAAAAATATCGTTTTTAGCGCTAGCTTTTTTAGGTGTAATTCTAACGATAACAAATTGGAATATAGATATTATACTTAGTATGCAGTTTAATATTGGTGATCTTATAATGATGCTTGCAGTTACTTGCTGGGCTCTTTACGCAATACTTGTTAAAAAATTTATGCCAAACTTTTCACCGCTACAGCTCTCAACGTATTCATTTATAAGTTGTGCTGTTTTACTTATTCCATTTTATGCTTATCAAGGTTTAGACCATATTGCCGGTGTTAGTGCAAGAGGATGGCTTTCAGTATTGTATATGGCTATATTTGCAACTGTAATTGGTTATTTAATACAGCAAATATCTATAAAAAAAATAGGTGCTTCGGCAACGAGTATATTTATAAATTTAGTTCCGATATTTTCCATAATATTAGCATTTTTGATATTAGGTGAGAGTTTAAGTACTGTAAAATTAGCAAGTGGATTTATTATTATATTTTCTGTATATAATTTTAATAAAGTTCGAGCATAATACTTTTTTTAGTATATAGCACAAACTCAATATAGGGGTGATGATAATGAAAGGTTTAAGCAAAATTGAAGTAGCGATTTTAGTGTCTTTAGATAAAATTCTTACTAATAATGAAGATGTTAAGTTAGGAGAAATAGGTGAGCTCGTTGAAACTGATGAAATTTTGAAAATTAGAGAATTAGTCTACCATCTAGATTTATTATCACAAAAAGAGTATATTGAAGTTGAAAAAGATTACTACGCTGAAAATGAATCTGTAGCATTTAATTATGTAAATAGTGCTGTTTCCATTGATCTTACTAAAATTAAACTTACGGAAAAAAGTTTAGAAAAACTTCGTGAGCACGAACTAAGTAAGACTCCTTTTTCTGAGAGAACTATTTTTACAGTAATTACATATTTACTGACTTTTGTACTTGGCATGATGTCTATGTATATTATAAAATAAGGCTAGTTAAGTTTATAGTAATACTATAGTTTTATATATAAAGCTTTTAGTAGCTAGATGGATAGTATATCGTTTTATTAAAGGGGTGAAACATGTTTAAGAGAGTTGAAGATGACGCACTTCTGGGCGTTAGCAAAGTTATAAGTAGGAATAATTATGACACAGACAATTTATTAATTGATGATAAAAATACGTCAGAGAAAATAGAACTCAGCATTGAAAATAAAGTGAATAGTGAAAGTGAATTAAATAGTGAAAGTGAATTAAATACTGAAAGTGAATTAAATACTGAAAG
>JBARWW010000138.1:0-3187 GCA_049647005.1 Acidaminobacteraceae bacterium
TCTTATTACTTGATTCAGTCGTATTATCATAATTTCATGCCTACGCATTAAATTAACTCTTATTACTTCTCTAATCTTCGATGTAATACTTCTTAACGACTTTATAGATGGCTTAATTAAAAGTTTCTTATCATATTTCCTGAAATTCCATCCTAGAAAATCAAATCCTTCATTTATATGTGTTATTAGTGTTTTCTCTCTAGAAAGTTCTAATCCCCTTTCTTTTAAGAAGTTTTCTACCATTATCTTTATATCTTCAAGTGTTTCTCTACTCGTTGCTGTTATTACAAAATCATCAGCATAAACAGTTATGTTCACTTTTTCTTTGTTATATTGTCTGTCTACTGTGCCTACTCCATTTATCCAATATTTCTGCTTTAGCACCTTTGCAATTCCATTTAATGTTAGGTTTGCAAGGGTTGGAGATATTATTCCACCTTGCGGTGTTCCAGTTCTTGTTGCAAACAAATTATTTTTATATACGTAACCTGCTTTTAGGAACTGTCGCAAAACATTTTTATCCATTAGGATATTTCCTTGCAGCCATTTGTGAGATATATTATCAAAACAACCTTTAATATCACCTTCCAAAACCCATTTTGAAGAATGTTTTAGACTAAGGCATTTAAATAAATATTCACACGCATCTTTTGCGCTTCTGTATTTTCTAAATCCAAAGCTAGTTGTATCTAATATTGTTTCAGATATTGGGTCAAGTGCTAGTAAATATAGTGCTTGCATGGCTCTATCATAAAATGTTGGGATACCTAAAGGTCTCGATTTACCGTTTGATTTTTTAATATATGTTCTCTTTAGTGGAATTGATTTATATTTCTTATTTGTTAGAGATAAAGCTCCAAGATACTTGCTTGAATCTGATTTCCATATTTCTTGATCAACTCCAGAAGTTCTTTTCCCCTTATTACTTGTAATTCTTTTAACTGCGAGTAATTTTGCACTTAATGATTTTGCTAAAAGATATTGTAGTTTTTTCACTAAATTTATTCTATTCTCAGATACTGCTTTGGCAATCCTTGATTGAAGTTTCTTAACCCGTTTTTCTATAATGGTCCAGTCTATACTTTTCCATTTAAAAGCGTAGTCTATAGACGCCCGAGATCTAACTCTTTTTGGCTTTTCTACATTCATAAAGTTTCCATCCTATCTTCACCATAAATAACCATACTAGAAGTCTGCACCCTTTCGGATTAAGGCAAATTTTGAACCTCTATTTATTTCATTACAAAATAACCTTCGCTTTCTCTAGCTTTCCTATAACCGCTAATGATTGTACTTTCCTTACAGAAAGCCTACCGTTTTTTGAGGAATTAACGGTCTTACCCAGTTCTACACCTTGGCCAATTCGTACTTCCTTAGATTCTATCTATACCCCGAAGCTTTTATCCATTTGTTAGATAATACAAAAAGTTATCTAACTTCAGCTCACACCTTTTGGTCATAGGGTAACAGCCTTATTTCCCTATTCACGTTTAACGAGGCTTACAATAATTCAATTAATTTAATCATAGAAATACATTTACTCTAGCAATAGTTCCGCATTAGGCTAGCAGAATTTTCACATTGTCTCTACAGCTTAGAACCTTGCCATTACTAGCAACGCACCTGTAGATAGAGTTACTCCAAATGGATAGAGCAGTCCAAAAGCAAACTTAGCTTAGACAGCCCAAGATGTAACTTAATGCTATTATTTCAAGCTCTGGTCGCACTGTCATATAACGTTCCCGCAGTTCTCGATGTTCGCCTGCTTATATAAACATCTTCTTTAACCAACATAAACATGACAGTATCAAAATCATCAACTAAAATAGAAGCGAATGTTGAGACACTGACGTGTTAGATGGTGTTTTTGACCGTCCTTACTGTAACTTTCTATATTAATATTTTAAAATTTTCAAAATCATAATTCAAACCACAGTGCTTTAGTCCAACAGATTCTTCTATATAATCAAATGCAATTTTAATTTGATCAATTAATTCAACTTCCACATCCAATTCATAGTGAGATGGCAATATTTTTCTTACATCAAGTTTCAATACTTTTTTAATTGAATCACTAAATAGCTGAGGGTCAGTACTAGGATAATTTGCATATAAAGTACCCTTATAAATTAAATCACCTGAGAATAGATACTTTCTCTTTTTTTCATAAAGACAAATATGACCAGGACTATGTCCAGGTGTATGAATCACATCAATTTCACGACCACCTATATCAAATTTATATCCATCTGAAATAATATTGCTTTTATCACTAGTAAAAATCGTGTAATTTTCAATATTAAATTTTGACGGAAAACATTCTACATTCTTTGAAACATTAGCTTTTACAACCTTTCAAGGCAATGGAATTCCATTTTTAATCCACTCTTCTTCAAGTTCATGTACAAAATGCGTAGAAAATTCTCTATGTCCTCCTATATGATCCCAGTGGATATGTGTAGCAACTACTAAAATTGGAAGACATGTAAGTGAATCAACAATATCTTTAATCTTTCCTATACCTAAGCCTGTATCAATTAACAGTGCTGATTTTTCACCAATTAGCAAATACGAATGAAATTTCTCCCAATGATTATATTCACTTATTGCAAATGTAGAATTATCTATCTTTTCAACTTCAAACCAATCTTGCATAATTCACCTACCCCTTAGTACTTCTTTAAAAATCACCTAGGTCAAAAATATCATCTAACGTTTCCGCAGTTCTCGATCGTTCGCCTGCTTATCTAAACAATCTCTTCGAACTAAAATAAATATGTAAATCTCAAAATCATCATCTAAAATATGAGCGGATGTCGAGACACTGTCGTGTTATACGTCGTTGACTTCAGCTAGTTTAAACTTATATAAAAACGAAATACAAGTCAGCTAACTTGTAATAAATATATAATGAAACCATAGTTACAGTCTTTGACCTAAATATTTATTAGACACTAAAAATACCTCACGGTCATAACCAAAGTAATCTGATTTGCAAATCAGATAATCATGCTTAAGGTAGAACGAATGAATTAAACCCGTTTAGCTTAAATGCAAATCCTATAATTGCACCCTAAACCACAAAATCGTAATAGACACTCTCGAAAATTAAAACTACTATAAATAGTAAAAACTTTCTAACAGGACTTCTCCTGTTAATGACGAATAACGTTCCCGCAGTTCTCGA
>JBARWW010000139.1:0-5160 GCA_049647005.1 Acidaminobacteraceae bacterium
TGATTGAGTTAAGTAATGATAATGTGAGTGGTAGATTTGGTAGAACACATTTAATAAATGTACATAAATACATTTTCCAAGATATTTACCCTTTTGCAGGCAAAATACGAACTGAAGATATTTGGAAAGGTACTACATTTTTCTGTAAGTATGAGCACATTGGTACTCAGTTAGATGAGCTTCTTAGTAAACTAGTAAAAGAGAATCTTCTAAAAGAATGCAGCGATGATGAATTTATTCAACGAATTGTTTATTATATGTCTGAACTAAATATAATTCATCCTTTCCGAGAAGGTAATGGACGAGCTATAAGAGAATTTATTAGAAGTTTAGCCCTACAGTCTGGTCGCATTGTCAACTGGCATTACGTAAATAGTAAAATGCTGATTAACGCATCAATTCAAGCAGTTGATTTTAACTATGAACTCTTAGAGCAATGCGTAAGAGACTCTTTAAAAAATAAAATATAATATGATATAAAACTCTTAAGAGACGACTTCAATCAGAAGTTGTCTCTTTTAATTATAGGAAAGTGAAACTAATGACTAATATACGCAACAGAAATAGATTAAAAACCATTTTAAAACTAATCGTCGTTGTATCATTATTTTTAAAATTCGGTTTTTATATTTGCAATGAGATTATAATAGAAAATGATTAATGAAAATACCGCGGCAATTAACAACTGCCTCGGTATTATTTTTATCTATTACATAAGTATGTATATAATTTTTGCACTTCTTTCAAACTCCAAATGCCACAGCGCATGGGTAAGTGTAAACCGTAGAGGTTTATGAGGTGGTGCATGTTCGTATTGAGGCTTTTTTTTATATTTATTTATCTATACACTGCAATGCTGCAATTATTTAAGTATTAACTCTATAAGCTAGATGGAACTTGGAACTATGTGCATAAAAAAGCTATGACAAATATTTTGTCATAGCTTTTTCTAACTTACTTTAATGGGCTAAACTATTTTATAGCCTACTCCCCATATCGTTTCTATACATTCTATATCCTTATTAATAGCAGAAATTTTTTCTCTTACACGTCTTATATGAACTGATACAGTTGATAAATCTCCAAACGATTCTACCTTCCATATCCTTTCATATATAAAGCTCTTTGAAAATACTTTACCTTTGTTTCTAGCAAGAAATAATACTATATCAAATTCTTTTGGAGTAAGATCCACTTTTATACCATCAATTTGGCATTCACGTTTGTCTTCATCAATAGAAAGGGATCTTATTATAATTACATTATCTTTTGGCTTTCCCTCTAACTTAGTTAATCGCTCAAACCGACTTAACTGAGATCTCACTCTAGCAACTAACTGATTTGGTACAAATGGCTTTATCATATAATCATCCGCCCCAAAACCGAGACCAAGAATTATATCTTTTTCTTGATCCATGGCAGATATGATAATTATAGGTATATTGTAGTCAGATCGTAAAGCTTTGCATATAGTAAAACCATCACCCTTTGGTAACATTAAATCTAGTATAAGCAAATCTACATCTCTCATCATGCCCATAATAGTGTTATAGTCGCCTGTATGTTCAACTATAACATCGTATCCATTAATCTCTAGATAATCCTTTTGAAGCCTCGCTATACTTTTGTCGTCCTCTATTATCAAGATACGTTTCATACTACACCTCTCTCTGATTAACTTTATATTTCAACAAACAACCTTTGTTTGGGTAAATCTATTTGTACTACAAATCTATTTTGGCTATTGTAAGCTATTATTTTTCCGCTATGCAAATTAATTATATCTCTGCATATAGATAATCCAATACCACTCCCCTCAATATCTGAGTTTCGCGACTCATCTTCTCGATAAAATCTAGTGAATATATTTTCTGCATTTCTATCTAAGACACCAACTCCATTATCTGAAATCTTTATTATATAATTATTTGAATTTTCCTCTATCTCAATAATTATATTAATCTTACGACCCTTATTATATTTTATTGTGTTAGATATAATATTACTTAGAACACGCTGCATGAGTTTAGGATCAAATAAAACCATAAGATTTTCTTTCTTTAAATCATACTTAATCTCAATATCTTTATTGGTATAAGAATATTCTTCAACACAATCGCGAATAAAATGATCTAAGTCTATATACTCAGCACTTAATAACATATTACCATAGTCATATTTAACAATCTCATTAAAATCTTTAACCATTAAGTCTATTACATCTGATTTTTCGCTAATTATTTGAAGATACTCTGAAAGCGTATCCTCATCTTTAACGATACCATCATTTATAGCCTGTATATAACCCTTTATAGATGTAATAGGTGTTTTTATATCATGAGTAATATTTACAAGCATCTTTTTTTTATCATTTTCAAGTTTTTCTCTTTCCTTGATACTACCTTTGAGACTTATCTTTAAACTTTCGATTACATCAGCTATTTTTTTGAACTCATCTTTTCTAGTGTATGTTAATTTAGAATCTAAATTTCCACATTCAATTTCCTTTGTTATACTTTCAATCATATTGAGTGACTTTTTTATATGATTTGATATCCATAAAATCATAATTATTAGAAGTACCGTAAACATAGCAATAAATAAATTAAGGTAATATGAGTTGTAGTGATCCATATACACCTCAAAATAGTCGTAATTTACGACTAGGCTTACATGTACAAGCCCGTTAGCATCTTTAAAGTATATACTCTCATATACATCATAATTCGTATCAGAAGCATTCTCAATCGTACCACTTGTATTAAAATCTTTAGATTTCTCAACAATTTCTTTTATACTGTCACTTATATATATATATTCATTATTTCTTTGAATAATTAATGTTGTCAGATTGTCTTTTTCATTATTATCAAGTTTTTTAATTCTATCTACATTCATTTCTTTATTATCCTTAAAATCTTCAGTTAAAGCTTTTATAATTTCATCTTTTTCACTTCCAACTTGCTCATATAATTTATCAATCCCACTTCTTACTCTACTTTGAGCATAATCACTTTCTAAAAACCAATCAATCAAATATGACGACACAAATAATGGAATAAACGATACAATTATTATGGAAATTATAATCTTCTTTCTCATCTATAATCAAACTCCTTTTAACTATAATAACATTTAGTTATTAAAATTCTTTTAACTTTACACATGTTTTTTTCTTAAGATAGCTATATTTGTATCAATAAATCTTGTTTATTATCTAAATTATTAGTAGCAGATATATCAAAAAAAGATACCCTAAAAAGGTATCTTTTCAATCTCAACATTTTATTTTAATTTCATTCCACCATCAATAAATTCTATAGTTCCAGCTTTTAGTAATCCGCCAACTGCTCGCTTGAATGCCCTTTTACTAAAACCAAATACTCTCTTAATTTCTTCAGGATCTGTTTTATCATTCATCATAAGAATGCCTTCATTATCATTGATTTTTCCAAGTATAAGCTTAGAGTCATTATCTAAGTTCATATATGCCCTACCTCTTACAGTTATATCAATTTTGCCATCTTCTCTAATCGCAAGTACAAATCCATTTATTTTTGATCCAATTTCAAGATCACCAAAAGCTTCTCTAAGTGGAATTAAGCCATGATATTTACTATCAATTGCAACAAATACACCCATATCATCATTTTTTTGATATACGGTTCCTGTTATAGCATCATCTACAACATATGGGGCATCAGTCTTAAGGTGTTTATATATTTTTGTAGTTGCACATAATCTATCACTTTTATCAATGTAGAGCATAACCATATACTTTTCGCCAGTTTGAACTTCAATCGTTTGCTCTCTAAATGGTAAAAACAGGTCTTTTTCTAGACCCCAATCTAAAAATGCTCCAATTTGATTAACTTGGTTTACTTCTAAAGTCGCAAGTTTATACATTGTAATTTTAGGTCTTTTAGTTGTACCAACTAATCGATCTTCAGAGTCACGGAAAATAAATAATTTTTCAGTATCTCCAATTTGATATTCACGACTTACATTTTTATTTGGTAATAATATATCTTTTTGACCAGCTCTTTTTTCAAATAAATCCGTATCACCTTCATCTTCAAAATCAACTTCAACGTCTTCAAATCCTTCTAACTCATCATCTTCATCTAATACATTTTTAGGATCAAATTTATTTGACATACGTTCTTTTTCAAATGCCTCTGCTTCTTCTGATCCCTTTAAAAATGTAAAAAGAACTCCAATCTCTGATATACTAACAACTTCTACTGTTTGGTAACATCCTAATTTATACATTTATACCTCTTTCCTATTCATAAATAACATTATCTATTTGCCAACTGTTCTTACTACAAACTCTCCATTATCTGCCCTATAGCATCTAATGTATAGTCAATTTCTTCATCAGTATTAAAAGATGAAAAACTAAATCTAACGGTTCCTGTTTCATAAGTTCCAAAAGTTTTATGGGCTGATGGAGCGCAGTGAAGTCCTACTCTTGTTGCAATACCAAAGTTTGATGAAAGCACATGTGCTATTTCACTATTATCTTCGCCGTAAAAATTAACAGATATAACAGCAAGCCTATTTACTATGTCTTGTCTACCTATAATTTTAATTTTCTCAAACTTTCTAATTCCAGATAAAAATCTCTCAACCAAGTGCATCTCGTGCTTAAGAATTCCTTCTTTTCCTACTTTATTAATATACTTTAGAGAAGCATTTAAACCATAAATTCCAATTATATTTGGCGTTCCAGATTCAAATTTATCTGGCATATAATCAGGTTGCTCTTCACTCTCCGAAAGACTTCCAGTTCCACCTTCTATAAATGTATCTACTAGAGGATGCATTCTATCATTTATAATAAATCCGCCTATCCCTTGCGGACCAAGTAAGCTTTTGTGACCGGTAAAACAGACTGCGTCCGCATTTAACTTCTGCATATCAACATCTATAACACCTGACGTCTGTGCTGCGTCTACTACAAAATACAAATCATTTGCTTTTGATATTTTACCTACAGCTTCTAAATCAACCACCGAACCACTAACGTTTGAGCAATGAGTCATAACTATTAGTTTTGTTTTTTCATTAATAGCACTCTCAATTTCTCTTGTGTCTAATTTTCCTGAATCATCACATGTAATTCTAGTAATTGTAATCCCTTTTGCCTGAAGTTTT